>JARFPV010000421.1 GCA_029288115.1 Akkermansiaceae bacterium
GATCTGAGTAGGCAAAACCTGTGATCGCCATGAGACAGAACCCGAAGAAAAGCCCAAAGCCAAACAGCCAGTAAATCAGCTTTTTCTCATGGTTCAGGTGCATGAATATCAGTGCCACCAAGGTAGCCTTGAACATGGCAATGAGCAAGCCGATGACCATATCCGCCGTGCCAAAGCCACGGGAACCGAAGTCGAGCCACTCAATTTTCGCCACTGCCACTGTAAGCACGGTGCAAACAAAAAGTGCGGCACCAATGACTAAGTAGAGCTTGATGTGTTTTTTGATTTCTTCTGGTGAGTCAGCCATTTTGAATTAAGAATGTTGAATAGTGAATAGTGAATTATTCCCTTACATGAGGTAGAGGATTGGGAAAAGGAAGATCCAGACGAGGTCAACGAAGTGCCAGAACAGGCCGCCGACTTCCACTCGGTTGGCAAGCCACTCGGGTTTTTCTTCATACATCTTGCGACCAAAGAACAGGTAGTAAGCAAGGACCAACGCACCGGCAATGACGTGCAATCCGTGCAGACCAGTGATGGTGAAATACGTCGCGTAATAGGTGTTCCAGCGCGGGCTGAACACCGACTCAAAACGCACTTGCTCACGTGGCACAACGACTTCGGGGTACTTGATTTTTTTGTGGTCGGGACCAGCGAAACCTTCAAGGTCCCCTGGGAAAAGCGCCTCAATCTCGTGGTAGTCGAGTTTTTCGATATCGGCGACGGATTTGTCAGCAAGCCCTGCGATCTCCTGCCAGTTGATACGGTAAATGTCATTTTCCACAGGCTCTTTACCTTTGGGCTCGAGAAACTCGGCAAGTTTTTTGGTCACCATCTTGTGTTTCTCCCAAACCTCACGCATGTTCTCGTTGTTCTTAAGCAGCCATGAATTCTTGATGGCGGTATCCTTTGGAATACCTTTTTCCTCTGCCTTGATAACGGTGTGACGGAAATCAATGCCGTCCACGCGCATGGTGATCGAGCTATCAGCGGTGACACCGCTTATCGATGTATCGTCCTTAAGAACCAGCGTGCTTGCCTCGCCCTCTTTGGTGTTACTCAGTCTGCCCCAGTATGGGTCGACGGAAATCAGCGCCTCACCTTTGGATTTAAAACTTAACGCTGGTGTTACCGTTTTGTAGTCAGCGTCCTTCTTCAGGCTTTTCAATTCTTCGTCAACGAGCGCCTTCAGCGTCTGGTCACCAACCTTCTCATAGTATTTAACACCAGGGTGCTTGCCCTTGACTGTTGCCCACGCCTGACGGCCCAGATCAATATCGATGTTACTGTTATGGGCGACTGCGGCGAGAAAATCCTCCTTCGCCTGGTCGATCAGATCCTTGGTAATGGCAGTGTCTTTCGCCAGCTTCGTGCCGTCTGAAAGTGTGACATCACTTGCGAGAGCAAAACCTGCCTTCTCATACTGGTCATCGAGGGTATCGAAGTATGCGTCATCGACACGACGCAGGTTCACAGTGAGAGACTTCGCTTTGATGTTGAGGTTCTTATGTGCCTCGTCCACGGCATCTTTCTGCTTGTAGGAGTGACCCTCAATCACCGTGTAATCGTCCAAACGAATGGCCTGGTGGTGAAACTTCGCGTTGTATTCCACACCCTTGAGCACCATGAAGATCGCTGCACAAACAATCGTGATTGCCATGTAGATCTGGAATTTTCTCCACTGCCGGAGCTTGAGCGACACCCAGGCAAAGACCACCGTCACGGACGAACCGATGAGAACAAAGGTGTTGATCAATCCTGGAAGCACAGGGAGTGTTCGCTCCGGCCACGGGTAATCTGCGTAGATACGCAGGAATACGTATCCGGAAAACAAACCTCCAAACAGCATCACCTCGGACGCGAGGAACAGCCATATACCAATTTTGGAGTTATTCAACCCGGTGTCTTTCCGGGGTTCTACGATGTAGGGAATTTCCATATGAAAAATGCTAAAGTGTTAGAAAAGTTGATTTGATTAGTCTTCGTCTGGTTTCTCAACCGGTTTGCGCCACTGGGCGTAGAAGTCCTCTTCCACTTCGGGGCGGGCATACTCGTATGAGCCGCGGTAAACGACGGGCTCCTCGATAAAGTTGCCGTGCCCAGGAGGTGTTGGAGTTGCCCATTCGAGTGAGCAGGCGTTCCACGGGTTGTCGCTGTTGGCTTTTCGCCCGGTTTTCCAGGACATAAAGAGGTTAATGATGAAGGGAATCTGGGCTGCGCAGAGGAGCCATGCGGACCAGGACATCATGATGTTCCAGTCGATGTGCTCGAGCACGGTTTTACCGAACACGTTGGCGCTTTCCGGGTCTGCGGCAAGGTAGGCATCACCACCGTTGTACCAGCGGCGGTGGAAACCTGCCATTCCTTGGATAATCATCGGGAAGAACAACGTGTTCATCAGAATCAGTGATGGCCAGAAGTGCAGATGGTTGAGCTTTCGGCTCATAAACCTACCGGTAATTTTGGGATACCAATGATGGATACCACCAAAGAAAGCGAACAGAATACCCGGTGCCACCACGTAGTGGAAGTGACCGATCACGTAGTAGGTATCGTGCAGGTGCAGGTCCACCAGGTTAAATGCTAACGGCAGACCTGTTAGACCACCGATACCGAACATCGGCAGGAAAGCACACGCCCACATCATCGCCGGGGTGAACCGGATCGATCCGCCCCAGAGCGAGATCAGGAGGCAGGTCAGAAGAATCACCGAGGGAATGGATATCAGCGTGGTTGTGGTTTGGAAGAATGCGGAAACCGCAGGCCCCATACCCGTCATGTACATGTGGTGCGCCCACACGATAAAGGAAAGGAATCCGAGAACCAGCACACCATATACCATGGACTTATATCCCCAGATTGGGCGGCGTGTGTTCGCAGGGATAATCTCAGCCACACAGGCAAATGCCGGCAGGAGAAGAACGTAAACCTCGGGGTGACCCAGGAACCAGAACAGGTGCTGGAACAGCAGTGGGCTGCCGCCACCGGAGGCGTCGGACAGGCCGAGTTGCTGATGGTACAGTCCACTTGGCTGGAAGAAACTTGAGCCAAACATCCGGTCGACAACCTGCATGATGCCAGCCACTTCAAGCGGCGGGAATGCAAGAAGCAGCAGGAAGCCTGTAACAAGCATCGCCCAGACAAAGAATGGCAGGCGCATCCAAGTCATTCCCTTGGCGCGTAGGTTAATAATCGTGGTAATGAAGTTCACCGAGCCTAGTAAGGACGATGATATCAACATCACCAGACCGAGTAGCCACTGGGTCTGCCCCGTCCAGAACTGGTGCGGGTGTTGTAAATCGGCAAAGAAAGAGAGCGGCGGGTAGTTTGTCCATCCAGACTTGGCAGCACCTGTTTCAAGGAAGAAACTGGCACACATCATGATGCCGCCGGTCAGATACAACCAGTAACTCCACATGTTCAGCTTGGGGAACGCCATATCGGGAGCACCGATTTGAAGTGGCGTAACGTAGTTTCCGAAGGCACCAAATCCGAGCGGCACGATACCCAGGAACACCATGATCGTCCCGTGCATAGCACCAAACATATTATAGGTTTCACCAGGTAGCTTACCTTCAGTCAGCCATTGCGCTTTCCAGTCTTCAGTAAATAACCAGCTCATCCACGCAGGGAGAGGTTCATGTGGATAGGCAATGCTCCAACGCATGACCATCATCAGATAAAAGCCAAACAGCAAGAAACACATCGCTGTGAGTCCATACTGAAGACCAATGGTCTTGTGGTCGGTAGAAAAGAAGTACTTCTGGAGGAATCCAGGGTTGTGGTGATCGTGATGATCGTCGTGTGAATCACTCATGACAAAATGTAAAATTGGCTGGGTAAGTATTTCGTTCGGCCGCTTATTCAGCAGCAGTGGCAGGTTCCAGTGTCTTGGGGTCGACTGGGGTATCCATAGGCAACTCAGCGCCCTTAAGGTCGCGGTTGTATTTTTCGTTCAGTTCGTCGGCGGAAACGGGTCCGGAACCACGCTCCTTGGCAGCCGCAATGGCATCCTCCGCCATCTCTACGGTAATGAGTTTATCCGCTTTGTTACCAAAGCTGTTCCGGATGAAGTTCAAGATACCGGCAAGTTTCTTGGCATCCATACCGTCACCCATGGTGGGCATGACACCGTCATACTGCTTGCCATTCACGGTAACAGGCTTGTGCATTCCATTGAGAATAATCATCGCCGGGCGCATCGAAGGGCCAGTGACCCATTCGGAGTCCGCAAGTGGCGGGAACGACATGTTACCCTCGCCAGCGGGTTGGTGACAGGTGGAACAAGAATCGTAAACTTTCTTACCAATCGCCTTGTAGGCAGCGATGGCAGGTTTGGGTTTGGCTCCGCCGGCACCATCATCAGGTGCTTTCTCGCGGACATATCCTTTTTTTACGAAGTTCTTGTAATCAAAAACGTGCCCGCCAAAGAGCACGCCACCACCAATGAGTACCACAATGGCACTGCCGAGAATCACCCACAGCGAAAGCGGCTCAGCACCCTCGGTGAACATGTGGTTCTCGCGCTCAGCTGCAGCAGCGTCCACATTGACGTTCGTGGAATCGTCAAGATCGGGTTTGTTGGTAACAGGGTCAGACATGTGAATAGTTGTTAGAATGTGTCAGGTGATGAACTCTTTATTTTTCCTCCTCCTCTTTTTCTTCTTCTCCCTCGACTGGGTGTTTGAGTGCGTCGGGCAGGGTGTCATCGCGCTTGAGTGAAAGTAAGTAGCTGGCAAGTACGCGTGCTTGCTCGTTTGGAATGACTTCTGTGCTGTCGGTGGTTTGACCGGAAATGGCAAGGCTATCTCCCTGACCACTGAGCGGCTCTTCATCAAACATCTGCCGCTGTGAAGGGCAGTTCGACCAGCTCACGTCTCTCTTCTGGCCTTGGTCACCGATGAACAGCGCGCTGTTGCGTGGATTGTAAAGGTGCTCCACAACCCACTGTACGGGGCTCATTCCAGCGGCCGCGGCGTATTTTTCCGCACGGTGGCCGAAGTTGCTCAGGTCGGGACCGACACGCATTCTTCCGACGCGCGCGAAATCCTCATCCTTGAAGTCGTAGTAACTGGTCTCGCGGCGCGTGTCGATGCCCTCGTCCTTATCATAGACGCCGGCGGCATCCTTGCGCCAGATTTGGCGACCAAGATACGTTGGGCGGATCAGCTGGGTGTGGCAGTAGTAACATCCGTTTGCACCGTAAATCTCAGCGCCATTCTTGATACGTCCCGCAACGTTCTTTTGATAATAAGGAGCGTCTTCGTCCTCGTCGTTCATTTTCACCGCAGGAAGAGCAGACATCTTAGCAGTAGGAATGGCGATCAGGCACATCCATGCCATGCCGAAGCTGGCAAGCATTCCTATGAGAAAGGTTTTCAGGGTCATGGACTTAGTTTGATGTAATCAGTTTAAAATTTGAAGACGAGTTAGGCTTTGGCGTTCTCGATTTCCTCGATGTCGCCCTCGGGGCCGTGCGGGCCTACCGAAGCGTGGTCGTGACGCAGCAAGGTTGGGTGTGAGCTGCGGCGACCGAGACGGAGCCACATCAGTGTGAGGTGGATGCAGAAGAAAACGTTCGCGTAGAGAATGGCACACCATGCCAGAGTGGTGGCGACCACAAACGGGAATCCGCTGAGAACCGCCGAGCTCCATGACTCGTCATAGGCACGTTGTGCGGCACCCTGCTGGAATCCTCCAAGCACCGAGCAGAACAACACGATAAGCAGGACACCATAAATTGAGAACCAGAAGTGGGTGCGGATCAATCGGCGTGAAAGCCACTCGCGGCGTGTCACTCGCGGCACGATAAAGTAGATGGCACCGAACATGCACATGCTGAAAAATCCATAGAGTGCGAGCACTTCATAACCATAGACTGCGGTGCTGAACTGAGTGTAAGCAATCGCCTTGGGATGCGCAAGGAGCAGACCAAGCAAGGCGAGAAGCAGCATCCCGAAGACACCAGCCACGGTAAAACGCAGCGACGGGCTGTGAGCTGTTGCCTCGCCGGATTGGGCTGCCGTTTTCAGAATATTCACACCGGCACCGATCAGTGGCACGGCTACAAGCATCGTGGCTGCGGCACCCACGTATTGCAGGAAAACCGGAATAGGAGAGCCCATCACAGCGTGCATACCTGCCCATGGAGCGATAATGGCGAGTGCCCAGAAACCACCCACGGAGTAGGTGTAGTTGTAGATGGCGCGCGCGGTGACTTTTGCCGTGATGTAGTAGGCACTGGCAATCGCGATCGGTGCGAAGAAAAGCAGGATCATTGCCTGGCGGAACCAGCGGTTGATCGCCGTGGCCATCAGCGGATGCACATCAAAGACATTCACGTAGAGGTTGGCGGTGAGATAGATCCACGGGAACCAAATGACGGCACCAAGCAGATACCACTGGGAGATATAAACGTGATCGCCACGGCGAACACGGAAAGCAATCACTGCCCAGATCGCGATCACTGCGTAAGCGGCAAGAAGCACGGGCCAGACAAAGGTGGGAAACTCCATCCACTGCTTACCGGTGCCGTGGCCAAACAGGATACCCCCCACGCCGATAGCAACACCGAGGTTCCAGATGTGCCCTGCTACCAGAATCGTGCCGGCATTGCGGCTCGGCTGCCGGCTTAAACGAGCCATCAGCCAGATCAAAACACCAAAGCCTGCTTGCGCTCCCCATCCGTAAACGAGGGCATTCAGGTGCGCCGGGAAAACCCTGCCGTATTGCAACAGAGAGCACTCGCCGAGGAATCCAGGGTTATGGCTCTTGATTGATGCCACAATACCTAGAATCAGGGAAACCGCCAACCAGGTGGCTCCGCTGGTGAAAAAGAACATCACGGGATGGCGCAGCGAGCGGTCGATCTCAGAGCGCAACTGCGTGTCCTCTGCCGTGGAATCGTGACTTAGTTCTGACATGATTTGTTTCTCGTTGGGGAAAATTGTTAGTTCTTGCCTTCAAGCCACTCGGCGAGGGTCTTGATTTCGTCCTCGCTGACATTGGCCATGAGTGCCTTCATTGCGGCGCTTTGGCCGTTGCTGCGGGTGCCGTCCTTGATCGCCTTCATCTGATCGATCAGGTATTGCGCGTTCTGCCCGGCGAGACGTGGGTAGATTGGCATGATGGGTGTGTTCCCATCTGCACCGTGGCATGTAGCGCAGAGCTTCGCCGTGTAGAGATCTTTACCGGGGCCGTCAGCAAGCTCCACCTTGGGTGGGTCAAGTTTCGACAGCCAGTCAGAAATCTTTTTCGTGTCCTCATCGGTGAGCTGTTGTGCGACTGCCGTGGCCGTCATGATGGCACTCTGTCCATTGGTGCGCTTACTCGCGGCAAAATCCTTCATCTGCGCGATCAGGTAATCGGCGTTCTGACCAGCGAGTTTCGGATAGTTCGGAGCCAGCGGAGTTTTAGCATCCGCACCGTGGCAGGTGTTACAGGTTTTCGCAGTGTATAGATCGAATCCAGGACCGCCACCGGTCTTGGCGCTGAGTGCTGCCATCGCCGCCTTGTGTGCCTCGCTGCCAGGAACAAATGTCTCGGTCGCTTGAGGTGGAGTCACCACCTTGGTTGCTGCTGCAGACATGTCTTTGCCTTCCAGAATCTTGCTCTGGGCACCATCCACTTTGTCGCGGATTTTCAATCGATCGGCTTTACGCAGGTCCTCCGCATCTGCGGACTTGTCGGTGGCGCAATACACGATAACGGACATCAGTCCAAAAATGCCAAAGCACCCGAGACCCCACCAGAAGGCGTTGAAACGGCGCAGCGGAGTGTCGCGATGGTTAGAATACTGTTCTGACATTTCCTGAGAAGTAGTTAGGGATAAAACCGAGGCAGTTTAGTTGAAAAGGTTAGCGGACTCAATGATCCGTGGGTCACGGTGTGGATAGAGGCTGAATTTGGTCAGTGAGCGAAGGAAAATGAAGGCAAAAAACGCACCAACGGTCACGAATGCCAAAAGATCGAGCCAGACCACGCTACCACCTGAGAACAGGCTGCCGCCGTGGGTCAGTGACGGACCACGCTCAGGTGCCACGATGATGTAGTGATCCAGTGCGTGCAGCACAAAGAGGTAGATGGTGATCGGGATCATCAGACCCGGCTTTTTCTTTACGTCCGAACGGATCAGGAAAAGGAACGGCAACGCAAAATGGCCGAACACTAACGCGATGTTGGCGATGTTCCAGTTTCCGGTGTTACGCAGGATGAAGTAGCTGGTTTCCTCCGTGATGTTCGCGTACCAGATCAGGAAGAACTGGGAGAATGAAACGTATGCCCAGAAGACCACAAAAGCAAAGGTGAGCTTACCCATGATATGATGGTGCTCGGGGCTCATGATGTTCTGCATGTATCCGGCGCGGCGCAGGCAGATGGTTGTCAGGATGAGCAGAGCCATGCCATTCAGGGCACAACCGGCAAAGAAATACACCCCATACATGGTGGAGAACCACTTGTAATCAAGTGCCTTCAACAAGTCAAAAGCGAGGAAGGTCACGGTGATGGCAAAGATCGGCAGCATCCAGGACGTACGGCGGCGCGCTGTCTTGAGACGTTCAATCCCAGGATTCGGGTCATTGTCCTGCGCGACGGAAAGTTTCCTGAGGTAAAGCAAACAACCACCGAGGATCAGGAAATACCCTATCATGCGGCACAGCCAGAACGGCAAGTTCATGTAGAAATGCTTGAGGTAAAGCAGGTGGTTTACGTGATGCGGATCCGGGCTGCTATGGAGAGCTTCCTTGGCACTGCCATATATTCCCACACCTTCAAGTCCACGGTGAATGTTCATCCACTCGAACAAATGCTGCTGCACCTGCGGGAAAAGGAATGGGATGGCGAGGATTCCCAACCACGGGAAAACACAAGCAAGGTTTTCCATCAAGCGGCGTACCGAAATACCCCAGCCGGAGTTGGAGACGTGGTGCAAAAGCAGCCAGAATGCGCTGCCAAGCGGCAGGCTCACAAAAAATGCAAACGCGAACAGCCAGGAGTAGGCGTAGCGTCCAGCCACGGTGTCAGCCGCCTCGTTTTGCGCGTCGTTACCGATGAATAACAAACACGCACTCGCGATCAGGCCGACCAGAGCAACAACACCGCAAACCATAATTGGCCGCGAAAGTTTCCCTTTCTCGATGTGCTCTCCGTCAGCGGGGATGTCTTTGGATGTAATGAAGTGGCCCATTGGGATTGATAGTTGAAAATTGATAATTACTCAGTTGGCTTGTCTGCGGTTTGCAGTGCGCGGACATAGGCGATGATCGCCCAGCGGTCGTCGACCGGAATGTTGTAGCCGTAACCACTCATCAGACCCTTGCCTTTGGTGATGACCTCGAACATCTTCCCGTCCGGGTATTTCTCGCTGGGAAAATTCTTCAGGTCCGCCGTCTGGATTTTACCGACAACGGATGCCATGCCCTTACCATTTCCGGCTTCGCCGTGACAAGGCATGCATGACACTTGATAACGATCTTCGCCGTGACGCAGCAACGCCTCGGGATTCTTCGCGAGCTCGAGATCCTCCGGCATTCCTGTTCCGTAGGCATCACCAATCGTGCCGGTGTGCAGGTAGCTCTCGCTATTACCAAAACTTACTCCACTGCCATCGGGATTGAATCCACGGGGAATGGTGCCAGCAACAGGCTTGCGCGAACCCATGCCATCCTTGAAAAAGCTGCTTTCCTCCTGAGTGTTGATTCTGTCCTGATCATCCATATCAGGAAAAATCCGCAGCGGCGTGCTGCTAAACTTCTGACCACGGAAGCCGAAGAAGCTGACCACAAGAATCACGATCAGTGTGAATGCTAGAAAGAAGTAACGCATCTGTTGTTTAAGTTTTAAGATTTAAATTCCAAACTCCAAGTGGCGGATGAAACATAAAAGGTGAGTAATGTTGAAATTGATATTTGAAGTTTAAGACTTGAAGTATTAATCGGTCGGCTCTTCAACGAGTTCGATGTTGGCACCGCCGGCGTCTTCTAACAGCGACTTGGTTTCCTCGGATGAAAACCTTGGGTCACGAGCCTCGATAGCGATGAAAAATCCATCGTCTGTAGCTCGAGCAAACTGGCGGCTTTCAAACAGCGGGTGGTTCAGCCGCGGTAAGCCCATCAGGGCGAGTAAGCCGAACAGCGTGGTAAAACCGGAGAAAAGAATCGTCAGCTCAAACATGATCGGGAAGAACGCTGCCGTGGTGAAAATGTTCGCTGGCTTCGCCTGAACAATCGTCGGGTAGAGCACAACCTGGGTCGTGTATGCCAGACAGAATGCTGTGATGATGCCCAGCGTTCCGCCAAAGAACACAAGGTATGGCAGGATGGATTTTTTCATGCCCATTGCCTTGTCGAGTCCATGGATCGGATAGGGCGAGTAGCAGTCCCACTTCTTGTGCCCCGCATCACGCACCTTTTCCGCTGCCTTATAGAGAGCGGAGGCACTTTTGAATTCAGCGAGGTAGCCGTAAACGCGTTTTGCAGTCATATTGAGAATGGATAATTGCAGATTGAAGAATGGATCATTGCTTCGATTGAACAATCAGGATTTGGAATTGGTATTTGGAGTTTTGAACTTAAAACTTAGGATTGCAGCTCGTGCTGGTATGCAGGGACAGCCTCGGCGCCCTGGTCGTCGAGCTCTTCCTTATCGTCGTGATGAGGATCGCTCTGCGGCAGTGTCCATTTCACCTCGGCAATGTTAATGCAGGGGAGGAACTTGAGGAAAAGAAGGAACAGGGTGAGGAACAATCCGATGGTTCCCACATAGGTGAGAATATCCACCCAGCTTGGGTTGTAGTATTTCCAGTCACCGGGCAGCCACATCCGTGGCAGGGTGGTGACAATGATCACAAAGCGCTCGAACCACATACCGGCGTTCACCGCCATGCACACGCCCATGACCACCCAGAGGTTTTCACGGCAGTACTTGAACCAGAACAGCTGCGGCGAGAGCACGTTACATGACATCATCGCGAGGTAGGCCCACCAGTAAGGTCCGGCGATTCGGTAGTAGAATGCGGCACCCTCATACTTGGCACCGGAGTAAAAGGCCACGAAGAGCTCCATCAGGTAGGCGTAGCCCACGATGGTTCCGGTCAGCAGGATAATCTTCGCCATGTTCTCGATGTGTTTCATCGTGATCAGATCCTGCAGGCCATAAATATAGCGCGCAGGGATCATGATGGTGAGCACCATGGCAAATCCGCCGAACACAGCACCGGCCACAAAGTACGGTGGGAAAATCGTCGTGTGCCAGCCGGGCACCACGGAGGTGGCGAAGTCAAAGGACACCACGGAGTGCACGGAAAGAACCAGCGGGGTGGAAAGCGCGGCCAGAAGAAGGTAGGCAACCTCGTAGTGGCTCCACTGGCGGTTACCGCCACGCCATCCGAGTGAGAAAATACCGTAAAGCAGCTTACGCAGACCAGGTTTGGCGCGGTCACGGATGGTTGCCAGGTCAGGCACCATACCGAGATACCAGAAGATCAGGGAGATGGTGAAATAGGTCGAAACCGCAAACACGTCCCAAAGAAGTGGAGACTTGAAGTTCTGCCAGATTGCGTTGGCATTTGGAATCGGGGCAAGGAACCATACCATCCACAGACGACCGACGTGGAACATCGGGTAAATACCCGCGCAGCACACAGCAAAAATCGTCATCGCTTCCGCTGCCCGGTTAATTGACGTCCGCCAGTTCTGGCGTGTCAGGAAAAGAATCGCGGAAATCAGCGTTCCGGCGTGACCAATACCAATCCAGAACACGAAGTTCACAATCGGCCAGCCCCACATCGCGCGGTTGCTGTTACCCCAGACACCGACACCGGTGGATACGAGGTAAAAAAGTCCACCACCCACACCCACGATGGCAATGATCAGGCTGGGAATAAACAGGAACCACCAAATGGCGGGTTGCCTGTTTTCCAGAATGCCACAAATGCGCTCCGTGATCCAGTTGTATGAACGGTCGTTGAGAATCAACTTCTCACGCTCCATGACCGGGATCACCGGCTTGTTGGGGTCTTTTTCTATGGTCGTGTCGTGCGACATGATTGGTATTTGGAATTTAGAATTTAAAACTTAGAATTTCCGCCCTTAGTGCATGTTGATGGTGGCGCGACCAATGGCCTCGGCACCGGGCATGTTCTTGTTCGGGTTCTTCACACGTGCGAGGTAGCTCGTGCGCGGCAGGGTGCCGATGTAGTTGAGCAGGTCGTAGGCGCGGTTGATCTTGAGTTTGTTGTCGGCCGTCTTGATGCGGCTGATCTTCGCTTTCGGATCGAGGATGTTGCCGAAGGCGATTGCGCTCGCAGGGCAAGCGTCCTGACAGGCGGTGCGGACGGCATCGGTTTTGGGACGAAGCTCGTCTGGGCCGATCTTGACGTCTGCGGACAATCCGCCGGCGAGAGTCGCCTTTTTCTTGAGGTTGCTCTTCACATCGCCCTTGGCTTTCTGGATGCGCTGCACGCAGTAGGTGCACTTCTCCATCACACCACGCATCCGCACGGAGACGTTCGGGTTACGCTGAAGATGGGGAGCCTCGCCAACGGCTTTGGTTCCACCAGGGCCCTTGTAGAGGTTCTTGTTGATGAGCGGATTACGTTTGTTGTAATCGAAGAAATTGAATCGGCGCGCCTTGTATGGGCAGTTGTTCGCGCAGTAGCGGGTGCCGATGCAGCGGTTGTATGCCATGGTGTTCAGGCCATCCTCAGAGTGAACGGTGGCGTTCACTGGGCAGACGGTCTCGCATGGAGCAGCTTCACACTGCACACAGGCAACGGGCTGAGGAATCATCTCTGGGTTGTCTTCGTCACCGTCAACCGCGGCAAAGTAGCGGTCCATGCGGATCCAGTGCATCTCACGGCCCATGGCGACCTGCTCTTTACCGACGACCGGGATGTTGTTCTCTGCCTGACAGGCAACGAGACATGCATTACAGCCGATACAGTTGTTCAGATCGATGGTCATCGCCCACTGCTGGCGCTCATCAAAGAGGTGCTTCTCGGCACCATTCTTCTTAGCGTGCCAGGTATCGGATCCCTGATGCTTGTAGAGCGAAATGTTTTCCGGCATGTGGGAATCCATTCCCTGCTTCTGCACCTTCTTATATTGGGCATCGAAGTCACCCTTGTGATCGTCTTCGAGTGTCGAAATCTCACGAGCGAGTGCACGGCCATACATGGCGTGGTGCTCCTGGGTCATCGCAATCGGATAGTCCTTATCCACGTCCTCCGCCTTACCTCCAGCGGCAATATACGGAGTCTTGTTGGTGCGAAGCGCGTAGGCATTGAAACCGCGGTTGACACCGACGAGGCTGACGTCACTGTCGTTACAACCGCACTTGCCCCAGTCATTGTGCTTGTCGTAACCCTGGCCATACCCGAGGGAAACTGAAATCACGTTGTCGGCATGGCCGAATCCTACCAGCACGGGCACTTCGATGTCTCGTCCGTTGACGCTCAGCTTGACGACCGGGTTGGTGTGGTCGCGACCCTCGCCACCCGGTGCTTCGGGAGCATTCTTTTTGACATCAATAAATCCGTAGATCTTGCCATCGGGCTCCAGACGAAGAATGCGATCGTAAACGCCGAGCTCTTTGGCGGTTTTAGGAGAAACAACGGCAACGTTATCCCAACACACTTTTGTGATCGGGTCGGGTGCTTCCTGCAGCCACGCGTTGTCGATGTAACGACCATCGTAGATTGTTCCATCGGTGGTAAACACGACCTCCAAGCTGTTTGCGGTAGGTGCCTTGGGCACGGTGACGGAAACCGCTCCCCCACCCTTTGGTGCCGCTGCGGCATAGGTGGATTTTTTCCAGAAGCCGTCGCGCAGGAGCTGCATCCAGCTTTTGTTCGAATCGTCTGCAATCGCGGAAAACGTCTTACGCACCGCATCATAGGAAGGTGATGTTTTTTCTCCGTCTTTATCCGAATCAAAAAGCTTGCCGTCACCAAGCAAAGCTAACAGAAGGTCGAGTTCGGAAACGCCATTGTATAGCGGCAGGATCATTGGCTGCACCACCGTGTAGGAACCGAGCGCCGTGCGGGAATCGCCCCAGCTCTCAAGATAGTGTGCAGCAGGCACGTGCCAGTCAGCAGCATTTGCAGTGGCGTTTCGGCGCAGGCCGAGCTGTATCACTGTTGCGTTCTTCGAGGCAGCGGCGAATCCGTCAGCATCGTAGACCGGGTTGGCCGGTGTGAGCAGAATCACGGTATCAAGCGCCTTGGCATCAAGGTCTTGGATCAGCCCTTCGATATCTCCATAATCACCACGCTCGGTGATGACTGGCTTGAGTGTTTTGCCGTAGTTCGCAAGAGCGGTGTTGATTGCGATGCAGATATTTTGCAGCGCCTTGCTCTGGCGAGAGCCGGCGAGCACTGCGGATTTACCCGCATTGTTTTGCAGATCTTCCGCACAGGCTTTGGCCCAGGCCTTCTGCGTCTCGGTAAGCTTGGCATCGCCTGATGCGATCGTGACCTCCGCGCCGGGGATGTGTTGAGCAATTTCAGCGGCAACAGCTGCAATCTGGCTTGGTGCGATGCGTAAACGGTGATCGGCAATACCACCGGTCAGGCTGTAGCCGCCTTCCACAACGTAGAGGCGGTTCATCGCGTCCTTGTTTGGCTTTTTGTCGTAATCCGCACCCTCGATAAAACGGTTCTTGTAGAAGCCGCTCACAGGACCTTGCTGGTCGAGCTCCAGGAAATCGGAATCAAGCGACAGCACCACCTTGGCATCTGAAAAGTCTGCGACGACGTCCGCACCTTTTCCAAAAGCGGCGGCATTTGCCTGCTTGCGCTCCTCACCAGTCAGTGGCTCGTAGCTGTAGAATTTTGCAGCACCGTACTTCGCCTGCAACTCCTTGACCAGGCGGCTACGTGTGGGCGACTCGTCCTCGCCGAATACAAATCCAATTTTTGCATCAGCGGCCTTCGATCCGGCGATCTCCGCCAAGGCCTTTTCAAATTCCGCACGGCTCTTTTTCTTTCCTTTGGCAAGGAAGTCGCGCGAGCGCTCGGGGTTATACATATCCAGGACAGATGCCTGGGTGAAGGAATCAGTTCCGCCGAGCTTGTCGTAACGCTTATTCGGCTCAAGCTTGGTGGGTCGACCATCCTGAGTGGTCACGACGAGTGGCACCGCACCATTGGCGCGTGGCATGGAACTGGCGTAGTAGAGCGCCTTCCCCGGGATGCTCCACTCAGGCGATTCAGCAAAAGGAACGATCAGAGCCTCTGGACGACGGCAGGCAGCGAGGCCAAGGCCAGCTAGCGCGGATGACGCGCCCATCAGCTTCACAAAAGAACGGCGTGAAAGCTCACGCTCCTCTTCCGTTTCCATGTGAGATGAACCTTCCAGAAATTCGCGATCGAGCGCATTCTGAAATCTCTCGGTGCCTTCTTTCTCACCTAGGCTACGCCAGATTTTGCTTCCGTCCTGCTTCTGAAGCATGTCAGCCATGTTTGCAGGTTGCGGTGGCTGGTCAGTGGTCTTTTCGCTCATGGAATCGATAAATCGTGTGTTCAAAAAACGGGGTGTTTTTTAGAAAATTGGTTAAGCTTGGCGTGTTAATTAACGGTGGCAGGTGGTGCAGCTTTCCTTCGGGTGGATGTCCCAGTTCTCCTTAAGTCGTTCACCCAGCTTGGCTTGTGCCTCCGAGGCACTATCACCATCCACGTAGCCGATCTCTTTAGCGAGCTCAGGCTTTTTCTTCAGGTAATCGACCACATCGTAATCAAGATTATAAACTTCCTCGAGCGGACGCAGGTGCTTCTCGGGCTCGCGGTGGCAGTCCAGACAGAATGCCATGCTCAAGCTCTCAGCGTGGTGTACCTTACGCATCTTGTGCACGTCCCCGTGGCAGCTCTTGCAGGAAACCCCCCGGTTTACGTGAGCGGAATGATCAAAATAGGCATAGTCGGGCATCTTGTGAATCCGCACCCACTTGATTGGCTTACCGTCATATTTCTCGTAATTTTTATCAGCAGCGCGGCGCAGCGGCTCAAGTTTCGGGTTTTCCTTCTGCACATGCTGGTGACAGTTCCAGCAAGTATTCGCGGTTGGGATACCAGCACTGGCAGACTTGTCCACTGAGCTGTGGCAGTAACGGCAGTCGATCCCGAGCTGATTCGCATGCAGATCATGATCATAAGCAATCGGCTGATCTGGTTGATAACCAACACGTTGCGCCTTCGGCGTCGCATAATAGGAAAAGGCCGCAGTGAGGCCCAGAACTACGAAAATCAGGCATACCGCAATCTTAAGCGGCAGTAAATTGGTCCATCGGGGGAAAAAATTAGCCATGGCGTCAGGCGCCTTCTAGTGATTGTGAAAAAATTCACAAGCAAAAATTTTTTGAAAAGAAACAAAAGTGTGCATCGTTTAACAATGCTTGGTTTTTTCAAGGTAAAGAGCGCCCCTCGCCCCACCCTAACAAGGTGACCATCTTCACTTTTGTGCGTCACTCAGCCTCAGTGATTAGGGATGGAAAAAGACCACCCACCTGCCTAGAATTCGGAACTCACCGCTATGACCGAGCTGATTCTCAACGAAAACATCCATCAACGGGTGATCAAGGAGCTGATTCCGGAGGCCCGGCGATTCCTCTGGATTGTTACCGCCGACCTCAAGGACATGCAT
>JARFPV010000462.1 GCA_029288115.1 Akkermansiaceae bacterium
TCTCTGGCTGGCTGATGACAAAGCCGCCAAAGAGAATCTGGGGGATTAATAGCAGCGGAACCCACATCACCGCCTGGGTGGTGGTTCTTACCAAGGCCGAGACGGTCAATCCGAGGCATACACCAACAAGTGTGGCTAACAGGAAGGCGCCAATGCGCAGACCGATGGATGTGCTGATTACCTCAGTGATCGACATTCCGCGCGTGGTTTTCTGGATCTTGTCATCACCCATGATCGGTGTGCCATCATCCAAGCTGAGCGCCTGCTTGCCGGATTCGAGGATGTTTTCCTCCATGTGGAAATGTTTTGCAATCCACGCAATGGTTTTAGTGTATTTGACCGATTTTTTCGCAGGTTCATCATCCTCCATTTCGTCATCAAAATCTTCCGGAATATCGTCCAGCGGGAGATCCTCGTCTCCCATGTCTCCCTCTTCAAGAGGCATGAAGTCGTCGACATCGGATTCTTGGCTGTTGTCGATGATGTAGGGGTATTCGCGCTCAACCAGGTTTTCTGCAAATGTTTCGGGATCGAATTCAGGAGGGTGGAAATGGTTTCCAGCAAACAGAATGACAGCAAACAACACGGCGCACTGGACCGCTGACACCCCGCCTTGGAAAATGAGTTTGCTAATGATGTAGATGTTGATGCCCAGTCCGCAGACCCGTTCTCTCTGAAGGATGGGGAGTTCCCCTACTATTTGTTGGGCGCCGTTAGAACAGCCAAACCACATCGCGGCGATCAGCCCGAGGAAGGTGCGCAGGCCAAGGTCATCGGATACCCAGGCGGTCAGGAGTCCGATGATGATCACTTGGGCAAACAAAAACGCGATGTTGAGCCAGTCTGATCTCATGATGCTCCACTGCCGCTGCAAAAGAGTAGTCAGTTTGCGGAAGGGGGAGGGTTGCTTGCGTTTTGGCTGGGATTTGGCAGCGGCTTCAGATGCTACATCCACGACTGGTGCTCCAAACTCGTCGGTGAATTTGTTTTCCCACTCCTCGGCGCTGCGGTGGCCGTTGAGCACCGCAGAATAAATGCGCTCAAGAGGCGAGGAAAAGGAACGAGTCATGCTTTGTGATGTTCCTTGATCGAGGAAAAAATGACGGGCCTCTTCGGTGTTTCCCGTGAAGATCAGCTTGCCGCCATGGATGAAAAATAGCCGATTGAAGATGAAGGCGTTCTGCAGAACGTGAGTCGTGCAAATCACGGTGAGCTTGTTCAGTGAAAGTGCCTGAAGCAGCTCCATCAGGGACTGTTCTGTAGCTGGGTCGAGGCCCGACGATGGTTCGTCGAGGAAAAGGATCGCGGGTTTTGAAAGGAGCTCGATCCCGATGCTAACACGCTTGCGCTGACCACCAGAGAGGTTGCGGATGCGCTTTTCCCGGTGCTCTGTTAGTCCGAGGGTTTCGATAGTCCGGTCAATCAGGCTCTTAAGTTCCTTTTTTCCGAGGTTTAACCGAAGTCTGCCACTATAGAGGAAGGCGTCCGATACCGTCAGCTCACGGTGCACGATATCGTCCTGCGGCACATATCCGATGGTGCCGGGGTATTTTTGCGCAAGAACAAGATTGGATACGCCGCCGATGTGACAGGTTCCTTCTGTTGCGGGTTTGATCCCGCACATGGCATCAAGCAGAGTTGATTTTCCTTGGCCGGAACCGCCGAGGATACCAATGAATTCTCCGGGTTCGATATGTGTGGAAACACCGTTGAGAATTCTTTTGGGTTTTCCTGTCACACGGTCAGTAACAACCACTGCTAGATCCTTGGCATCAAGCGAACCGTTTACCACGTGGTCGATCCTCTTGATTTGAGATCCCGTATATTCAAAGAGATAGTCAGAAATGCGGAATCGATCGCCATAGACCAGTTGCTCCTTGCCGATGATCAGCTTGCCGTTCAAGTCAGTGCCGGTCTTGCTCGTGTCCTCGATACTCCAGATGCCATCACTTTTTTCCAGGCGCGCATGGGCTTTGGAAATAATGTAGTCGTCCTTGTCCAGGCAGATTTTGGGTTCATTGGCCTCCGCTGAGACACTGGCACGCCCTATCACCAGAACGCTTAGCCCCTTGAGATCGATCGCTTCCGTCGGTTGGTCGTTCCAGTGGGGGGCTTCCAACGATCGATGGAAAATAACATTGCCAAGTTCGCCTAACTGAATGGTGTCGTTCTGGCTGAGCCGACTTTTCACAGCCGGGAGCTTCTTGCCATTGCGGGTGCAAACACAGTGGTCGCCCGCCGGCTTTACCATCCAGGTGCAGGCACGTTTGTCCCAGATGATTTCCAATAGGGGAACATCGCCTTCAGCTGCAACCTCCATTAAGGCGAGTTCACCCGCACGCTGAACAAGCACACATGCTTGCTGGGGGAGATCGATACGCGCTGCCTCCGTGGAGGCATTGAAAACAAGACTGCCTTGCATGAACCTTTGATTCGAGTGGTGTTAGGTGCTTCTAGCGAAGATTTCCCCAGTCGATGACATGAGTCTTGCCGTTGCTAACAGGTTTTGGTCTCGTAGGCTGAACAGGGCGCGTCGGTTGTGTTGGTTGGGTCGGCGTTGTCGATGGTGGATTCGCTGCGGTTGTGGTTGGGTTTTTTGGAGGGGTAGTAGGGTTGTTGCTCGCGACTGTAGGTTTGGGTGCTTCTTTTTGGGCGAAACGCCACTCACCTTGAGTATTGCCTTGAGCCTCCCAGTAACGAACCTTGGTCTCTCCTGTCTTCTTGGAAACCAGGGTGGTCATTACTCCAGAGGTGAACGGATAGTCCGTGGGCATTTTCATTTTCTGGAAAGTCACACTCTTTACAGTTAGATCGGGGAAGGATTTTTCGATTTGTTGACCCAGATCTGACACAGCTTTGGCAAAACCGAGCTTGATTTTTTCTGGGTCGATTTTTCCAGAATCCCGGCTGGCTTGGCCTTTGGCGGCATCGAGCTGGGCTTCTACCTGCTGAATCTTGGTTTGAAGTGCAGATACTTGTTTTTCGGACTCCTCAAGACGGACTTCAAGTGCTGCTTTTTCGGCTGAAAGCTTCATTGCTTCCTTTTCATAGCTGGGATCTTTGTCTTCCTTGCATGATGGTAGCGCAAGGAGAGCGCACAATGATGCAAGCAGTATGCATGGTGACGTGCGCATGGTATGACGAGTTGTATTTTTCATAACGGTGTTGTTGTTGGGGCTTAGTAACTAGAAGGAATGATGCTAACCATCTGACCATAAACATTGGTAAGGACTAAGACACGGTCACCTCGCTGGAGTGGAGGATTTGCCTTTGAGATAGTTCGGTAGATGCGCCCGCCGGCGTTGACCGTGATTTCACGAGCGCTGCGTGACCGGATGGCACCTTCAGTGGCGTGGCCACCTATCCCTCCGAGCCAGGAGCCCGCCATGGAGCCTGCTGCGCGAGCTGTAAAACCAGATCCAACTTGGCTGCCAAGAACGGCGCCGCCAATGCTTCCGATGGCTGCGCCAGCACCTGAGCGTTTGGTCACGCGCACGGGATAGCTGGACGTCACAACCCCGGAAAGGGCTTTGTTGGGAGTTGTCCTGTGAGGCGCGTAAGTGACTTGAGAACTGCTTGTGCACTGGCAAAAAATCATGGTTGACGCGATGGACAACAGTAGAAATGCAAAAGACTTCATTTTCATGGCGTCTCATTCTAGGAAATCGTAGTCATGGAGGGAAGATTATTTTTGCCAAATTCAAGCTGGTGGGTCTTTAAACAGAACCTAAAAAACGATTTTCGAATAATTCTTGCCTAGGCAGTAACGAGTCATCAATATGGGGACGCTATGAATGAAAAATATTTTCTAACTGCTGTGATCGCTGGGTTGTTCTTTTCTTCCGGGATCTCAATTGCACAAAAAGGGGCATTCGACCCTAACGAAGGAGTTAAGCAAGCGGGGATGGTGACCCCAACGGTGATCGATAAAATGATCGCTGTGAACATGGTCCTCGGAAAAGGTAAAGTCGACTGGAGAGGCGTGGGAGGGAATTACGCCGATTACATGAGTCGTGATGACTATAAAGACAAGAACGTCATGTTGCCTGTCATGATGGGGTTGCGAATGAGTGACGGTGTGCTCTCGATCATGGCTCGTGATGTTGAGTTGCTCAACAAAGCCGCTGCAGATATTGAATTCATGGCTGATAAGCTTGGTGTTGGAGGCTCGCAGCTCAAGAGGGCAGCACGAGTGAAAGCCTTTGCTAACAAGAAGGACTGGAATAGGGTGTTTCTTGAGCTTGGATACCTTCAGAAAGACATTATGGCTACAATGGCTCAGGAGGGGAATCGTGATCGTCGTGCCATTCTTATTTCATCTGGCTGGATCGAAGGTGCTCATATGATGTCTAGCGTCATTAAAACACAGTATTCAAAGCCTGCCTCGGCGCTTTTGCGTGAGCCTATGTTAGTGAAGCAGATGTTAGCGGATCTCAGTAAGCTCGACCCGAAAAAGAAAGCGGATCCTGTGGTTGTTGAGCTTAATACTGTGTTGAAAAAGTTGTTAGCAATCATTGATGTTCCCATGCATTCAAGTATCGACAAAGAAAAAATCGAAGAAATGCACAAAATTACTTCTCAGTTCCGACAGTTAGTGATAGGTAATAAGCGCTAACGAATTTTGTGCATAAAACTCCAATTAGTTCGTCAAGGCACTGTTAGTTAGAAAAATACCAACAACACGCTATGAAAAAAACATTAGTAACTATACTCGCCTGCGCCGCAGCCCTTGTGACTGCCGCCCAAGCTCAAGACCCCACGAAATCAACAGATGATGCCTACAGCATGGGCGTCTATTATTCTCAACGTGGCTTCAGTATGCTGCCCTCCATTGATGGCGTCGACGGAACCGGATCCAAGATCTCGTTCATCGTTCCTGTTAGTAAAGGAATCGATTACACGTTCCTCGCCGGTCGTGACACCTACATCCGTGATATGGACATTTACGTCTATGACGAGTCTAACGGACTTATTATCAAGGACCGCCGTTCCAATTCTCGTGCAGGTGTTCGTTTCCGTTCATCTTACACTGGTACCGTGAAAGTTATTCTTCACATTGCCCGTGCCAACGGACTTGGTGCGTGGTCGGTGATCATCGGACGCCGAGGTGGTGGACCCAGAATCGATCCCGTCAACCCTGGTGAAGGTGGAGAAGCAACCGACACGAACAAAAATTAATCATCTGAGCTTATTCATTCTATCAACTAGACTCAAAACCAAATAAAATCATACCAAGAATCATTATGAAACTTATTCTCGCAATCGCATTGCCAATATCAACGTGCATGCTTCTTACATCATGCCCGAAGCCAGCTCCTGCCCCTGTGGTCATTCACCGGCACACAATTATCAAGCCTAAACCGGCACCCAAGCCCAAACCCAAGCCAAGCCCGACTGCAGAGTCGTTCCGCGCTGTGGAAAGGGCTAACTAAAGGCCGGTATTACCTGCAACCCCAACTGATATTATGAAAATAGTTTTGGCTGCTGCAGGGTTAGTATTTGTGATGGTGTCATGCGCTCCTAAGCCAGCACCGCCAGCACAGCATTACTACACCCAGCGCACGATCTACTACACACCGAAAAAGAGTACGACAACCACACCTGTCTATCGAAAGTATGGTGGTGGCTCGTCGAGGACTTACTATGGTAACTCCGGCAGCGCGGAATCATTCCGCGCGACTACCCGATAACGGGACGCTGGAACGTGTAATGATCGAACACATATCAATCAAGGCAGGGTGGGCTATCACCCTGCCTTTTTTCTTTCACTGGCAGGCAAATATTCATAGTCTGCCGACGACAAATTTAGACAGTCAATGAGTAACGAGTCGGAGGATCTTGAATTAGGAAATTATCGAGTACTTCATAAGGAGGATAACTCGTTATGGATGCTTGGTCGTGGTGGTTATGGAACCACCTATAAGGCAGAGCACAAGCACCTCGGACGTTTATGCGCGCTCAAGGTCATCAATGATAACCTGATGCGCAACAACGACGCCAAACGGCGTTTCCTTCAGGAGGCACAAGCTGCCGCGCTTCTTGATCATCCGCACATCGCACGTGTCTATGATTTTGGTGAGTCGGATGGTGTTTTTTATTACGCCATGACTTATTGTGCAGGTGGTGATCTTGAAGAATTCTGCAAGTCTCGTGGTCCTCAGCCTTGGAGTGTGGTCAAGGAACTCGCCCAACAGATCCTCCCGGCATTAGGAATGGCGCACACGACGGGGCTTTTACACCGTGATCTGAAGCCTTCGAACATCATGTTGGCAGACGACGATGGAACCGTGAGTTTGCGCTTGATTGACTTTGGCCTGGTTAAAGTGCTCGAGAATCACCAATCGGCATCGACAAATATGATGCTCACTCAGGAGGGCTCGTTTATGGGCAATCCGCTGACCGCTTCTCCAGAGCAACTCAGGGAGGATGATTTGGATGAGCGCAGTGACCTTTTTTCTTTAGGTGTAACACTGTGGTATCTGCTTATCGGCGGATCTCCATTTGGCGGAGTGGCTACCGCTGAACTGGTGCACCAACGCCTTAGTGATGAGAGCTATGATTCCATGCTTCCCGAGGATCTTGAAGAAGAGGGGCGATTCGTAATTTCCAAACTTCTCAGTAAGGATAGAGATGACAGATTCCGCAATGCGGAGGAAGCGCTCGCTGCCATCGAAGAGGGGGTAGCCGGCAAATCCAAAAAGGGTAAGAAAAAAGCGGCAAAGAAAAAATCCAAAAAGGCCGCTGCCAAGGTGCGTGATAGCGAAGCGGCTGTGGCTCAAGTTGCAGCTCCCCGCGACTGGAGTGAGATTTGGGAGATTCACGAGCAGTTGAAAAAATTCAACTATGGCACCTATTACTACTGTGCGGGGTTGGTGTCTGGAGTGCCAGGAACAACATTGTTTGTACCTGATGGGCAATCTCCCTGTGTTGATTCAGTCCGAACGCATGCTGACAAAATTCTCAGTACGGATACCCACTTACTGAATGGTTTTTACCAGAAAGGGAATCTCGCGGATGAACCTGCTTATGTGAGTCCACCATTTCCATCGGGCGACTTACAGTGCCTGCTGCATGTTGTAGGGAATCTGTCTTTTCAAGATCACCTGCCTGTTTTTCAGCAAATTGCGACTGCTGTTGATGAATCGATTTCTCGTGACATCCCAGGTGTGGAACTCGATATCACAGATGTCCTGTTAGGTGCTCGTGAAAATGCTAACAGTGCTCCCCAAACTCACGTTGAATGGCATGAATTTTTTCAGAGTCAAAAAGATGCAGGTGAGGACTATGTGGCGAATCTAGAGATCACACTCTTGCCGAAACTGGTAGACTCAGCAGACATTGAGGAG
>JARFPV010000486.1 GCA_029288115.1 Akkermansiaceae bacterium
TCTACGCCCACAACCATAGCCTCTGCAATAGCCGCTACCGATACACCCGCTACGCCGATGGCAGCGAAGAACTCTACGATCGCAAAAACGACCCACACGAGTTCAATAACTTGATTAAACAGGCGAAAAATAGCGATGAACTAAAAGCCGTGATCAAAAATCTCTCGGCCTGGATTCCGAAGAAAGAACCACGTGGACCTGATCTCTTAGACGATCGTGTGAAACCATAGCCCACACCCAACATAACGCCCCACCTTCATCTCTTGACACAGATACACAAATTCTGAACACTCCCAGTAATGCAACCGACCCAGTTTACAGATGCCGTGCAGGCAGTCGCTCAGCGTGAACCACGCTACGATATCGGTGCTTACTTTTTTCTTAAGGATGCTCTGGATTTCACCGTGAAACGAGTGATGGAGAATAACGACGGCGAACACCGCCACGTGTCCGCCAGTGAGCTGCTCTTTGGTTTCCGTGACCTTGCCCTTCAAGAGTTCGGCCCGATGGCAAGCACCATGATGTCGGAGTGGGGACTAACTTCCTGCACCGACATCGGCCAAATGGTGTTCTTACTTATCGAGGAGGGTGTGTTTGGCAAACAAGACTCAGACACACGCGAAGATTTCGCCGAGCTATTCCCGCTGCAAGAAACGCTGGACGCTCCTTTTCTACCAAAAGAAAATCCAGTATCTGCTGCCCGATAGAAACTACTGGATGAGAGACTTCCGGTAGTTCTGCGGCGAGCTACCACAGCTGGCTTTGAACTGTCTACTGAAGAAATAGATGTCCTTGTAGCCCAGAGCTTCAGCAATCTCTCCAACCCGAAGACTACTACTTTCTAACAATCTTCGCGCCTGAATCATCTTGCAGTTTAGCAAAAACTTCTGTGGTGGTGTCCCGACTAATTTCGAGAACGCTCGATCGAAATGGGAACGTGATATACCCAGACTACGTGCAAAATCATCCATCGAATCGACCGATGCCGGATCTTCACGAAATAACCTGATCGCCTTGGCTACCCTTGGATCAAGTGATGCACCTGCATCCACTTCTGAATGACCACAGGCCTGCACAATCAGCTGGTAAATGAGCACCGTCAGCTTGGCATCGTCTTGCCGACTGATCGCAGTACGCATCACCACATCAATCTGCCTCTGAAGCAGTGAGAGTGATTCGATTTTTCCTCCTAACACAGGAAAGCAATCCACAGCATCCACCACCTCGCCAGCATGTGTAGGTAAGAAGTGCGCCGAGAACCGCGTGATCCTCGGCCCCGAGTAGTGCGCAGCAGAAATTTCCTGACCGGGAGAAAAGACAAAAAAACTACCCGGCTCAACCGGATACATCTCCCCGTCACAGCTCAAATACCCCTCACCAGCAATCGCTACCCAGAAATTATAGTGCGGCTGATCACGTGTCTCCCACCGCCAGTGCTCAACCTCCGTACAGAGATATGGAAACCACGGGCGGTCCACCAGCTTTACTCCATCAAAACCAGAATCAGATATGGATAAGGAATCTGCGATGAGATGATGAAATAATGCAAATACTTGATGATGCAATCCATTTTATCAGCAATCGCAATTTGCTATACCTCACGGGTGAGCTCATCAGATTATCTCAATTCCATCTTTAGTCTCGAAGGTAAAGTCGCCGTAGTCATCGGCGGCACAGGCGTCCTCTGCGGCACCATGGCCGAAGCCCTCGCAGCCGCCGGAGCCGAAACCATCCTGGCAGGTCGCAGTGAGGAAAAAGCCAAGGAACGCCTCAAAACTATCGAAGCCGCAGGCGGAAAAGCCTACTTCGAAAAGGTCGATGTCAATTCCAAGTCATCCATCGAAGAACTTCTCGCCAACGTGCTCGAAAAATCAGGCAAGGTCGACATCCTCGTCAATGGAGCCGGCATCAACTCCCCCACCCCAATCTTCGATATCGAGGAAGAGGAGTTTGACAGCATCCTCAACACCAATCTCAAAGCCGTCCTGTTCGCTTCACAGGTATTTGGCAAGTACCTCGTCGATCGCAGCGAAGGCGGAAGCATCATCAACATCGGCTCCATGAGCGGCATCATCCCACTCGCCCGCGTCTTCACCTACTCCGCCACCAAAGCCGCCGTCCACAACCTCTCCAAAAACCTCGCCCGCGAATGGGCCGAGCAAGGCGTCAGAGTCAACACCATCGTCCCAGGATTCTTCCCCGCCGAACAAAATAAAACAGTCCTCAACCCGGAACGCGTCGCCTCCATCATGGGACACACACCCGCCACCCGCTTCGGCGAACCCGACGAACTCGTCGGCGCCACCCTCCTCCTCGCCAGCGATGCCTCCAGTTTTATGAACGGCGCCGAACTCGTCCTGTCTCTTATACACATCTCCGAGCCCACGAGACTTGAATCCAAATCTCGTATGCCGTCATGTGG
>JARFPV010000581.1 GCA_029288115.1 Akkermansiaceae bacterium
CGGTGTTCGTCGGCAGCGTCAGATGTGTATAAGCGACAGATCCGGTACCGCCGGCCTCTGTATTGCCGAAATCAAATCGGATTTTCTGAACGCCATCGAATTCGCTGTTATCAGCGGTGATGGTGTTGCGGTGGAAGATAAGGTCTGACCCACCTGCGTTGCCACCGAGGGTGGTGCCCAACGAAACGAAGTCTGTCCCGTTGTAGGAGACTAGAACGTTCACGTTCTGCTGGTCCCGACCACCATCGATCCAGCCGCCGTAGATCACGACCGAGGCCAGGTCGAACGTGCCGCCCAGATCGTAGGTTGCTGTGGTGCCATTAGGGGCGGAGCCAATCGCATAGGGGGAGAAGTAGGTGCTATAATTACCACTATCACTCCCAGATCCATGAACGGCATCCGCCGATCCATCGGTCAGTTTGGGGAGTCCGCCAGAGCCGAACGCTGTAAAGGTACCCGATGAGGACTCTGCCGCAAGGCCGTTGAGCAGATCGGTCGAGGATGCGGCGCTGATGGGGTTGGCTTCGGTGTCGCCGAGGTTTCCAGGAGAGCCTTGGAAACCACCAGTAAGATCAGTCGTTACGGTCTGGGTGTCTGTGGTTACGACGACAGCCGCATTGGCACTGAGGGCTAGCGATCCCATTGCCGCAGCGAGGGACATTTTTATTTCTCTGTTCAATTTCATCATTTAGTTAGTTGGGTTGTTAGTAGTATTTCTGTTGGTTCTTCGCGCGTTCACCGGATCGATCCACCGTGGAAAAAACCGGAAATTAATCGCGAACTGGCACGCATCTTGCCCCCCCCCCGGCACCATGCGTCAAAAGGAAAATTAGTTTTTCAGCATCGCAGGAGATATCTGGGTTTGCGTCACTTGTGTTTGTCCAGCCACTGGCGTGCTCGTTTGCGGTACGGGCTGTCCCGGTGCATCCAGAGATCGGTGTGGGGGTGGATGATTTTGCCTTCGGGGATGGTGAAAATTTTCCCCACGGGGACTTTGAGGAAGGTGAAGTCGGCGAGGTGGAGGTGGTCTTTGAGGAAGTCGTTGGCGTTGCCGCTGGCGAGGACGGGTCGGCCATTGAGTCGGGTGAGGCGGGTGAGGGCGGATTTCCGGTCGCTTTCCGGGTATCCCCATTGCCTTTGCCCGTCGAAGTGGTCGTGGGCGATGAATCCTTTCCAGAGGGCGGCGATTTCATCATCGGCGAGTCCGATATAGCTGACAGCAATCGCGCCGCGTGAGAAGCCGCAGACGAAGACATTTTTCGAGTCTCCGCCGAACTGCTTGCAGATGCGGGGGAGGTTTTTTTTGCAGTAGTCGATGGTGGCTTGTCGGTCGCCCCACCAGTTCAGCGCGTTCTTTTTTCCATCTTTCTCGATGTAGGGCATGGTGACCCAGATGAAGTCTTTGCCGCCGGTAATGCCGTAGCCGAGGTTGGCGTCTTTGACCTTTCCAGATGATCCTGATGCTGGGTGCCTGTTGCCGGTGTATTCGACGATGACCGGGTATTTTCCGCCCGGTTTCCAGTTGGTGGGCAGGTAGAGCGTGTGGTAGACCCCAGTGCCTTTATATTCCGGGGCGACCTGGTGGACGCGTTTGCCGGCGGCTGGATCCCCGGTGGTCATTGCCGGGGTGGTGAGGTCGTTTTTTAGTTCGGTGGTGTCAGCGTGCAGGCAGGGGGTAATTGAAAGCAAGCCGGTCAGCGCGAGGACAGGGATAAGGCTGGGGGAGTACTCGCTCATGGGGATTTATTTCGCCTTGTTGGCCAGCTCGACCGCGATTTCCTTGAGGCTCTTGGGCCACTTGTCGAAGGTGATGGATTTGGCCCCCGGGCTGTTAGGTGTGGTGATGCCCTTGACTAATGTGTTAGATGGTTGTGCATAGAGAAACTGGATTTTTTCTTGGCCGTAGGTGTTGGGCAGGCTTTGGGCGTAGATTTCGAGTTCGGTGGCGTAGTTAGCTGGGGTGTAGCCGATGTTGTGTTCGGACGGCACCCAGATGACGCCGGAGACGGCCATGGGTGTGAGTGGGCTGACGCACCAGTTGTAGGCGTAGGTGGGGATCATGTCTGGGGTGACGTCCTCGCTTTTTCCTGCTTGGGGGAATGGTGGGGCGGCGAGTGGGCGCTCTTGTGATGATCTGGCACTGGTGATGTTTTTGACGAAGGTTTTGACTTCGGAGATGTGATTGGCGGTGGCGTTTTTGGCGACCTTGGTGTTGGGGTATTGGAGGAAGAGTTCGTTGAGGCGCGTTTTGAATGCGGGTCGTTTGATGTCTTTGACGCCTTGGAACGACGTCCATGACAGGGGAGATGCCATTTGTTTGGCGCGACCGCCTTGGCCGGATGACATGGTCATGAATCCTTGGGGGATGCCTTTGCGGTTGAGGGCTTTGGCGAATTCGTAGGCAAACATGGTGACGCCGCTGTTTTCCTTCGAGTAGTCGGCAGTCATCCATGACGAGCGGTACTTGCCGCCGCCGGTTTCGAAGCTGCGTTTTCTCGGAGTGGTTGAGGTGCTGGCTTTGGTTTTGCGGCGGAACTCGCGCACGAGGGGCATGGTGGTGGGTTTTGCGGCGGCTTTATCGCGTTGGTTGTAGGGCCACTCGGATGTGAGCAGGGTGCTGCCGGTGAGATACCAGACGTCGCCGACGAGGATATTGTTAATGGTTCTGCTGCGGTTGTGGCTTGCTTGAACGGACAGGGTGATGGGTTTGGAGGAGGCCTTTAGAGCTGGGAAGGTGACTGCCCATTGTTGCAGGTCGTTGGCTGTGGTGGTTTTGGTGACGTCGCCGAGTGTTACGGTGACTTTGACGCCCTTGTTGGCGTGGCCCCAGACGGGGATCGGCTGGTTCCGCTGGATGATGACGCCGTTGCGGTAGTATTCGGCGACTTGGAGGATCGGGTAGTTAGGATCGGTGTAGCGTGCGTAGCGGGCTTTTTGAGCGGCGACTTTTGCTTCGTCGTCTTCCTCGAAGATGAACTTGCCGTCGATCTGGGCGAATGGGGTGGCGGGGAGTCCGGCCTTGTTGTAGAGGTTCGAGTTTTCTGGTACGGCGTTGTAGGCGTATTGGACGCCGGTGGGGTTGGGGACGTTTTTGGAGGTGACGACCACGGTGTCGCCGACGATTTTGGCCTCGGCGGCGTGCCATTTTTTGTCTTTGCCGCAGAGGCGGAAGTGGTTGAGAGGATCGTTGGGTGTGGGTATTGCGGGTTCGACGAATTTTCCGGGTTCGCGGGCGTCTTTGGCCATGCCTTTGTTGCCGACCATGAGTCCGCCGAACAGGCTGTCTTTTTCGAAGCTGACGATGGCTTTGTTGCCTTCGATTTTGTAGCCCTGATAGATCGGTCCTGTGTAGGCGATGTTTTTGCCGTATTGTTTGGCGAGTGCCCAGCGTGCCATGCGCATGCCGGGGTGGAGTTTGTTGTAGTAGTGGATGCCTTGTGGGCGTGCGGAGTTGAGGTCGGACTGGACGACCATGCCGACATTTTTCCGGTTGTTGATAAAGAACTGGTGTTGTGCTTGGCGGATGTCGGCGAAGCCTACGTTGTTAGGGTCGGGTGATCCGTAGCATTGCATCTGGGTGAAGTAGAATGGCATGTCTGGCATGTTCCATGCGTTGCGCCAGCCGTTGACGAGTGCTTCCATTCTGT
>JARFPV010000587.1 GCA_029288115.1 Akkermansiaceae bacterium
GAGTTACTGCGTGACCAAGGTAAGGTGGTTGGCAGGTTTGATGCGCGGGTAGCTTGGCCAGTGCAGGAAAAGGCACCGGATACCCCCCACTATGATCCGTCGTTTTCTGTGGCCAAGGGCGCATTTGCGACTGCAATGTTAGGTTATCTTGCCGATGGTCTTGGCTGGGTGGACGAGCGCACATATGAGATCATCGCCAATGTTCATCCTTGGGACTGGGGGAAGAAAAATAGCATCGTCAACACCTCACCGCGTCTGGCGGTTGCCATGCGTGACAACCCACATTTGCGTGTGCTGGTTCAGTGTGGCCATACTGACCTGGCGACGCCTCCGGGCGGCATTCTTCACAGCATCGCTCACATGAAGGTGCCGGAGCCACAGCGCAAAAATATTAGCGTGAAGTGGTACGACGCCGGCCACATGTTTTACCTGAACGAGCCCGATCTGAAAAAAATGCGCAAGGATCTTGTTGAGTTTATCAAGTAGGGAAATGCAAGAGCAGGAGGAAAAAGAACTATCTCCGTACACACCGCCTGCCATGCCGGTGACGCCGCCGAGCATGCCGTTAGCAAACCCTAACGACATCACGCAGGAGGATCGCACCATGGGTATGCTGGTTCACTTGCTCGCTTTGCTGACTGGTTTCCTCGGTGTGCTGATCATTTGGTTAGTAAAAAAAGACCAATCACGTTTTATCGATCACCACGGCAAGGAGGCACTGAATTTCATGATCACGTGTTTCCTCGCGGCCATGATAGGAATCGTCTTCGCGGTAATCACCATGGGGCTCGGCATGATCATTGTGTTGCCACTCTTTATGCTCATCTGGGTGGGATCACTGGTGTTCGAAATTATGGCGTGCATCGCCGCAAACCGTGGCGAGTGGTACAGAATCCCGATGACGATCCGCTTTATCAAGTAACGCTTAGCCGCCCACTTCCTTATAGCGCTGCTGGCTCCACTTCAGTCCCTCGGTGAACTCTTCTTTTTTACCGAGTTTCTGGATCAAACTCTGCCACATTTTTGATGCGTTGTTGAAGTGCCGCGCAGAATCCTTTTTCTTTCCTTTGCTGGATGCGGTGTGTCCAAGGTCGCCATAGAGATAGGCGAGCGACCGGCGAAGCTCGGTGTCGCGCTTGCCCGCACCCTGAGCCAATAGACGCTGCATCAGATCGGCCGCCTCGGTGCCCAGCTTGAGTTCGTTATCAGTATCTCCGGCGTCGCCTGCCAAACCAGCGCGTTGCCACTTGAAAACAGCGAGCCGATACAGTGGCTCAGAGGACTTTGGATGGGCGCTGACAATTTTTTCGGTGATGGCAACAGCTTCATCGAGCAATTTTGCGGCATCGGTTGTCCTGCCGAGATCACGCATAAACACTGCGCGTAGTCCTTTGGCAGCGGCGATCTGCATGGAGGCACCATTGAACTCGGTGTCGCCTGGCGGTAGTCCCTTGAGTAAGGCCTCAGCCGCAGAAAGCTTCTTGGCACCCTCGCTATCATTGCCCGAACGCATATCTGCTTCAGCCGCCATGATTTCAAGCTCGGCGAGCTTTACCTTGGCAATCTTAAGGCTCGGATTTTTTTCTAACAACCACTTGAGGTGTGTTGCTGCTACGCCACGAAGCCGGGTGGAGTCGTCGACCAGATCGAGGCTGTCTGCGAGGGTTGCCGAGTGCAAGTTGAAGTGTGCCAGTTCTGAGCGCACGCTGACGTTGTCAGGAATGGCCTTGCTGATTTCGTTTAAGTCCTTGATGGCGAGCTGAAAATGCTCCAGCGCCTTAGCCGGATTGCTGGCTTGGACGAGACGGCCGTCAATGATCTGCATCACGGCATTGATGCGGCTGATTTCCGTTGGGTCGGCGTTTTTGAGATTGATAACAGCTGCCCGGGCCTTTGGTAACACCTCTTTAGTGAGCGCGTTGTTTTTTTGGTCGAGCGACTGAATAAGGATGATCAGACGTGCTCTTGCGAGGCGGTAATCATACCCCGGCTCCTTGATGCCGGCGGCAGACCAAGCAGTCAGGGATTTTTCTAACAATTGATTTGCTTCTGTGGGTTTTTTCCGGTGAATGGCAAGCTCGGCCAGCTGCATGGCGATGCGTGCACGCACGGGTTGGAATTGATCCTCACCCTCGGTTAGTTTGATGAACTTGGCTAGCTCACGTTCGAGAACCTCGGCATCCGTGGCGATTGTTTTGAGCTCGGGAAGATCGTTATTTCGGCTGCGCAGGATCCATGCGAGCACGTGGTCGTTGGTCACGCCGAGTGCGAGTAGTTGCTCGCGAAGCCTGGCCTCGCGCTGCTCGGCCTTGGCGCGTGCAGCATTCGCATTGATCTGGGCGGTTTTTGCTTCATCGCGTTTCGTTTTGAGTTCAGCGATGGTTTGTTCGCGGGTTTCGATGTCGTTGGCGCGTTCACTTTTTTCAGTGCTGAGAAGACCCGAGAGGATGACGCAGCCGACCCCGCCTGCAATCGCAAGTCCGAGGGCGGTAAACATACCGATTTTATTGAGAGTGATCTTTTTGCGCAGCACTGCCTTTTCGCTGGCCTCTCTGGCATCGTTATCAATGCCTTCCCAAGCATGGATAACCTCCGTCACATCCTTGTAGCGATCCTTAGGGTCGAGCGACAAGCAGCGTTGGATCACCTCGCGCTTTTTGCGCTCCTGCTCGTTGGTGCTTTCCTCAGGCCAATTGGCAAGCTCGCGGTGTTCGAGACGTTCGGCAAGTTTGACCACATCCGCCTGGATGCCAGTGACGTGTGATTCACCGGGGCCGGGAGCTACTTTGCTAAAGGTGGCCTCACAGCGTGGAAATTTTCCTGTTAGGAGACGGAAGGCGAGTACGGCAAAAGCATAAGTGTCCCAGCCATAGCCCTTGCCTGCGGTGTAACCCTCGGGTTCGCGGAGCTGTTCCGGTGGTGCGTAGAGTAATGCATCCGTGTAGGGCAACATCCCTACACCCGGCATGTGCCCCATGGCGTAGTCCGTGAGGACAACTTGATCATCTTTGTCAAAAAAGATATTTCCAGGCTTCAGGTTTCCATGCGGCAGATGGTTCTGATGCATTCCCGCCAGAGCATGGGCGACTTGTTCGATGACTTTCCACGCTTCTTTCGAAGGGAAATCACCAATGCGTTCTTGCAGTGACCTTGTTTCGATGGTGCCTTTTTCCTCGTTTACCTCCGCGTAGAGGGGCGTCACCATACAACGACTGCCTTGTTCGGAATGTCGCCATACGACAGGAGCCAGGCCCTTTGGCTGTTCCACGCGCTCCAATCGCTTCACCATACTCTCAACGAGTGGCCGGTTAACCGCGAGCGAATTGAAAACACGCACCCCATACCAAGTGGTGCCTGGAATGGCGGGATCCGATTTTGGCGCATCGCGAGCGATGTACACCGTGCCGCAGGAGCCCTCGCCCACCAGGCCGAGCACTTCCATTCCGTCGATTTTTGGTTGCGGCATACCCAAGAAATTACCCAGCGCGGCGGGGATGACCAGACAAACTTTGCTTCACTGTGGCAGCACGCGAGGCTGTTTAAAGAGGTAGGAAAATACGAGCGAAATCATGATAACATCGATGGTTTGATAACGTATTATCAGGTTGAGGCGTTACTCGCTTAGCTGTAGAATATCTGTTACCGCCATATCGTTATGAAAAGACATAAACCATGCCCAGGCAATCCGCTTGAGACCAATCCCTCGAGGCGTGAGTTTTTGCACGTTGGTCTGCTCGCCGGTCTTGGGCTGACTCTGCCGGAATTTCTTAAGATGCAGGCGCATGGAGCGCAAAAGCATTACGAGTCGAAAGAAGGCGTGGCGAAGTCGGTCATCCAGATATTTCTGCCGGGCGGCTTGGCCCAGCAAGAGTCATTTGACCCGAAGCCTTACGCGCCGAGTGAATACCGTGGTCCTTATGGTTCGATCAAGACTGTGCTGCCGGGTGTGCGTTTTAGCGAAAATCTAAAGCACCTCGCAAAAATTGCCGATAAGTTCACTGTGATTCGTTCGATGGCGCATGGTGAGGCCGCCCACGAGCGCGGCACCCACAACATGTTCACCGGATATCGTCCCAGCCCGGCGATCCAGTTTCCTTCGATGGGTTCTGTGGTGTCACACGAATTTGGTCCTCGAGAGAGTTTGCCGCCATACGTCTGTGTTCCCAATGTGCCGAACATCTATGCGGGTTCCGGATATCTCAGTTCGGCATACGGACCATTTGGGTTAGGAGCTGATCCTGCACGCAGCAACTTCAAGGTGCGTGACCTCAGTCTGCCCCAAGGCGTGAGTGATGATCGTTTTTACCGTAGGAAATCACTTCTCGAAACCGTTGATCACCATTTTAAGAATCTTGAAAAATCGGATGCCCTCGATTCGATGGATGCGTTCTACCAGCACGCATATAAATTGATTTCATCGCAGCGCGCGCGCGAGGCGTTTGATCTTTCCAAAGAGCCCGAGAAGCTAAAGGAAAAATACGGCAAGACCCAGGCGGGTCAGCGCATGTTGCTGGCGCGACGTCTTGCGGAAGCTGGAGTGCGGTTTATTTCCCTCACTGCCGGAGGGTGGGATCACCACGACAACATTAAAAGCGGCATTCAGAAGAACTTGCCACCTGTCGATCAAGCGGTGGCAGCACTCATTACCGACCTCGAACAGCGAGGCATGTTGGACAATACCCTTGTGTTGCTCACCTCTGAATTCGGCCGCACACCGAAGATCAATAAAACCAATGGTCGTGACCACTGGCCACGTGTTTTCTCCATCATGATGGCAGGTGGAGGCGTGAAGAAAGGCCTCGTTTACGGCAAGTCGAATGCCCTAGCCGCTGAGCCGGAGGAGAAC
>JARFPV010000601.1 GCA_029288115.1 Akkermansiaceae bacterium
ATGTGTATAAGAGACAGCCATCATCCAACCCACCTACCCACAGGCTTAGAATTTCCCCCTTGGCACTGCGGTGGGCTATGTTGCTGAACCAGCCTTGATATCCAGCCACACCTGAAAGCCCATATGCCCCCTGACAGAGGATGATTTTCCTGGCCTTCACATCCTGCCACTCAACCCCATCGGGTAAAAACTTCACCTCCGATTCATCAAAACTCCCCTGCCTCCACGCCTTGGCATCGATAAGTCTGTCCTGAACAACTTGCAGGTATGCCAGAGTGTCCAGCCATGCTCCTTCCGGCATCTCAATGGCTCCGTATCCGGGCCGAACAGGGCCTTCAGGGGCCTCGGTATCGAATGCCCACTCGTCATATTCACGGTGTTTAGTTCGCCATTTTTCACGCTCTTTTTCCGTCTGAAAAACCCGCACCACCGGCGAGGAATGATAGAGCTTCCGGCCAGTCTCTTTTTCAAGCTGACGATAATACCCCTTGGCAACGTCAAGATACTCACGCTGCCGCCAGGCAGGATTCATCCCCTTGCCCGTCAGTGGGGTGATAAGCCCGGCTGCCACTCGAGAGGCTGAACCGGTATCTTGTCGATCAACAACCAGGATTTTCTGGTCGCGCCGAAGCAATTCAATCGCCAGCGCACTGCCAGCGAGACCTTGGCCGATGATAAGGTAGTCTACCTGCATTGCAGATTCTTTATTTCCCTATAGCTGATTGAAGCTCCGCGTTCGGGTCAATCCAGTCAGCATCGAATCCCTTCGCATAGTTAAAAAGGTCGCGGTGCATGTACTCGTAATAGGTTTCCTTCTGCTCGTCACTCAATTGATACCAGATCGCCACATTAAATGCGCGAGTCACTTTTTGCATCATCTTCAAAGTCAGCCGACGGCCTTTTCTAGCGCGTTGCACTTGCTTGTGCGTCAACTGCTCCGTAGAAACCTCAACCAAATCATGGTTCTCTAACCCCCAGGACACCATCATCTTGTCCAGGGGCTGATCACCCAAATCGTTACCTGCGCTGTCGCTCATAAATCTCTTGTATATCGAAATTTAGAATTTGGAATTTAGAATTTAGAATTTAATGTGTGTCTATGCCCAGCAAGGAAGACATCCTCGACCTCTACTTCATGGACGCACGGTGCAAGCTCATCGACATCGCTGCTTTCCTCGACCGCGTGGATCGCCACGACGGCAACACCGACTTTCGCTTCGATGGATTTCACAAGGCACTCGAAGCCATGCAAAATCCCGGCGACAAACCACGTGCCCAAGCTGTTTTGGAAGCACTCTCCGACCACTCAGAAGAACCTATTCCGAAAGCGACAATCCAGGGGGCATTTGGTGCTCCACAACTGAACACTGAAAACTGAAAACTTTTTCACTCATGCCTTACATTGAACCTCACGCCCACATGGTAAGCCGCACAACGGCTGACTACGAGGCCATGGCTATCGCTGGTTGCGAAGTCATTTGCGAACCTGCCTTCTGGGCAGGATTCGACCGCTCGTCACCCCAAGGGTTTCACGACTACTACCGCCAACTCACTGAGTATGAGCCAGCTCGAGCTGCCAAGTTCGGCATCAAACACTACTGCTGGCTCTGCATCAACCCGAAGGAAGCTGAAGACGCCGGGTTTGCCCGCGAAGTCATGGCCATTATTCCGGAATTTATCGACGCCCCCACCGTGCTGGGCATCGGAGAAATCGGTCTGAACAAAAATACCGTCAGCGAGCTCGCCATTTTCGAGGAACACGTCGAGATCGCCAAGAAATACGATCTTCCGATCCTCATCCACACACCCCACCTTGAGGATAAACTCAAGGGCACCAAACTTATCCTCGATGCATTGAAAAATGCGAACGTCGATCCCGCACGAGTCATCATCGATCACGTCGAGGAACACACAGCCGGGCTGGTTCTCGATGCCGGGTTCTGGGCGGGCATGACATTATACCCTGAGTCAAAATGCACCCCCGCACGCGCCATCGATATGCTGGAAAACTTCGGCATGGAAAACATCTGGATGAACTCCGCATGCGATTGGGGGATTTCCGATCCCCTCGCCGTGCCCAAGTGCATCCAGGAAATGAAGAAGCGCCAAATCACACGCGAACTCGTTGAGAAAGTCGTTTACGACAATCCGGCGCAATTCCTCAGCCAGTCGAAAAACTTTTCCATCGATGGATAATCCAGATCTCGAGCAGCTCCGGGCTGAAATATCCAAACTCAGCGACACTGAACAGGATCATCTTGCAGGATTCCTGCTCATGCAGCGACTGAAGCGAAACAAGCTGGTGATGCCTGCCATTCACCAGAGAATCGAGGATGCCAACCCCGATAACTGGGAAACACTGGCAAAAACAAAGGACTCTATCGAGGAATGACATCGGTCTATCTCCACAGTCACGCCGCAGATCAATTGCGGAGCATTCGCGATTCCAAACGATTGCTGGAATTTGCGGGCCGACTACAGGCAAACCCAACAGAAACCCTGGGTGATTACAGTCAACCCGATCCACGAGGCCGCACGATCGAAGTAAAAATCTTGGGTCGCCACGCCGTTCTCTTTTTTAAAGATCCCTTTGCCGACCTTGTTAAGATTCTTGATATCCGAAACGTAGAAGCCCTGTGAAATTCCCTCAAAACCCTGGCGCACATCTCGCCTACTGCACCAACATCCACCCCGCCGAATCCTGGGAGGAAACCCTGCACGTACTGCAAAATCATACCCTGCAAGTAAGGGACAAGGTAGGAGCAGAGCCATACGCCATCGGCCTGAGATTATCGGCCCAAGCCGCCAAGGAATTGCTGGAAGCTGACCGCCTCCCCCAATTTAAAAACTGGCTCGCCGAGGAGAATTGTTACGTTTTCACCATCAACGGATTCCCCTACGGCGCATTCCACGGCACCCGCGTGAAGGAAAAAGTCTATCAACCTGACTGGTCGACCCAGGAACGACT
>JARFPV010000689.1 GCA_029288115.1 Akkermansiaceae bacterium
GGTGTTCGTCGGCAGCGTCAGATGTGTATAAGAGACAGGTCATCAGCCAGCCAGAGATGGGCAAGCTGGTTCGTTCTGTGGCGGCAATTTTCCCAAGCAACGCATCCCAACGCCTCGTCGACGTCTCCCACATCTACGGGCGCATGACCCCAAGCCTGAGCAACAGGACCAAGACACCCCTTTTCCTCACATCCGATGGCGAAAAAGAAACGATGGAATGGACCGAAGGAGGCAATGAAGTGACGCAGGACTATCAGAAAATTTCCGAGGTCAACACCTCGTGGCAGAACCTCGCCATTCGTAACGGCCAGCTCGGAGAACATAAACAGGATTTCAACCTCGCCTACGGGACGAATATCAAAATCCTAACCGACACCGTGGATCAGCGCCGTGATGTGCGCTACACCAAGGGAACAAGTTATCAGTTCTTCAACCCCGCGACTAACGCAATGATGGTGTTAGGAATATGGACTGCAGCTTGTTACTTCACCATCCTCATTGGACTATGGAAAAAGAAAAGTTAATCAACCTGGCGATGCTCCGGCGTCTCGCACTCAAGCTCCCGCTTTCAATTATACTCATGATCCCACTGTGGGGAATGCTAGTTACGAGCAACGAAGTTCTCGCCGAAGTCGAGCTTGGAGATCCTGTCGAACTCTACAAAACACACCCGACAGCGATGGCGTTTTTTCGCTGGTGTGTCATTTGCGGCATCATTTTCGCGTTTACTCCTTTCAAACGTCTTTGCGCCATGGCAACAGGCCTCGCGATAGGAGGTTTAGCGTTCTACGCTATGGATCTTTATCACCAGCTAGGCGAGTTATCCAAGATGGGACTTTCATCCAAACCGCTCACCGAGATGGTAGCACTTTCTTCATCTGGAGAATGGCTCATGCGATGGTGCATTTGCGCTGGCATAGTGCAAGCTTTGTCGGGACTCGCCTCTCCAAGCATACGCCTGTGGAAATGCTGGAAAAACAAGGTTAAATGTCGAGCTCAAGCTGACTAACAGGTGCAAAGCTCCTGCGGTGAATCGGGCATGGGCCCAGCTTGCGGAGCGCTTCCAGGTGCTGCTTGGTCCCGTAACCTTTGTGTCGTTCAAATCCGTAGCCTGGGTATTTCTCGGCATACTCAACCATCCTACGGTCACGGGACACCTTGGCAATGATACTGGCCGCGGCGATGGAAAGCGATTTACCATCACCTTTGACGATACCTTCTGACTGGATGGGAAATGCAGGAACCGGCAAACCATCGATCAGGCAGTAGTCCGGTAATTTTTTAAGACTTTGCGCCGCACGCGCCATCGCCGCATGCGTCGCTTTCAGGATATTGATCGCATCAATCTCCTCAGGCTCCGCATAGGAAAGCGACCAAAGAACGTCCTCGCGACCTGTCAACTCTTCGTAAAGTTTCTCACGCCGCTTTTCTGTGAGTTTTTTAGAGTCGTCTAACAATTCATGAGCAAACCCCTCGGGCAACACAACAGCGGCGGCCGATACAGGCCCCGCCAACGGCCCCCTACCCGCCTCATCAATCCCAGCAATCACCTGGAACCCTGCGTTTTGCAGTGTACTTTCGCGTTTCAAATCGGGCATAAAAAAAGCGTGCCCTGTCCGCAGACAAAAGGCACGCTAGAAATAGATGTTAGTGATCGATTACCAACCGATCGGCTGCACGGAACGCGGCACACCGGCTGTCTGTGCGCCAAGGCACAAGGTGATGTAGGTGGCTGATGATGTTTTTTTCACACCCACTCCTACCACGTGCCAACCTTGGTTAATGGCGCTGAGTTGACCGGCGTGTCTGTGTGACCACCGGGCCACTGCCTTGGCTGCAGGATCAGGATGACCCGCAGGCACAGTAATTGTGAGTTCGTTCATGTTCTCCACGCTATGCTTCAGATAAGCATATTGCGAGCGACTGTCTTTGGCCATATGGCTCAGTTCGTGGGTAGCCTCGCGATGCCCGATAGCCATGCGATAGCTGTTTTTCTGTGCCATGGCAATGAGGCCTGAATGCGGAGTCAAAGAACGCTTACCAATGCGGCTACGCTCAGCATTGACAAGGGAGAAAACTCGTTCTGCGACAGCACGCTCACCTGAAGTTACGGATGTTGGTGCAGAAGAGGCGGACTGGGAAGATCCGGAGGAGGGAGCCAAATTCGAAGCGCAGGATGAGACCAATAAGGTCACACCTGCGCATGTAAGGATGTGTTTGACTAGATTCATAATGTTTTGCGTATACATAAAATTATTTAAGATGTCCAGATATTTTTTAAAAACTTAATACACCCCAATCATATCCCCCACCCACAGAGCCCATTTTAAGTAGCCTGAAATCGATAAACCAGAACAAAGGCAATCAAACTCCGTCAAAGGGTTCTCACAAGGAATTTTTCCCGAGAGTTATCCTTGGCAAGCCGAACACGAGTCCTTAGCTTGCTGGCATGCGTATGAAGCAATTTCTCCCCGTGCTTGTTTGTAGTGCCAGCGTGCTAGCGCTTGCGTCCTGTGGTTCTGATGATGGCGGTGCCGACCTCCCCCTCGCGTCCGGCATAGCGGATCAGAGTGGCGCAGCAGCGGCTGACGCCCTACTCGCCAAGGGACGCGCCTACGAGGCAGCCGGAAGAAAAAGCAAAGCCCAGTCGACTTACAAAGCGGTTTTCAAAAAGTATCCTTACGCGAGTGCTGCTGCTGAGGCGCGATACGCCGAGGGACGCCTTCTTGATGAGCAGGGCGATCTGTTCAAAGCATTTGAAGCCTATCAGGACGTAATCTCACGTTTCCCGGGTAGCCCGCACTACTCGACAGCCATCAGCCGCCAGGAGGCCGTCGCCCACGCAGCTGCCACAGGTGTGATCAAAAACAATTTCCTCGGCATGAAGACACGCATCAGCCCTGACAAGGTTGACAAAATGCTCAGCAACGTTCGCGACAATGCACCGCGCGCCATCTCGGCACCCAAGGCACAATTCGCTATCGGACGTGTCTGGCAGCAGGAAGGAAATGCGGAAAAATCGATCGCAGCCTTCCAG
>JARFPV010000115.1 GCA_029288115.1 Akkermansiaceae bacterium
GACTCAATCATTGGTTCGCATGTGTCTCTTGGGGCCGGAACCATCATTGCCAACCACCGTCACGATGGGACGAATCATCGATCCCATATCAAGGGAAACCTTGTTGATACACAACGCATCAAATTTGGTGCTGTGTTAGGCGATGGCGTAAGAACCGGTGTGAACACATGCGTTTATCCAGGCCGGAAAATTGGTGCTGGTAGAATGACCCGGCCGAACGCGGTGGTAGATCGTGATATGATGCCTATCGAAAAGAATGGCGGCTCTGCCAAGCGCAGCTACCAGATTTAATTTTTGAGTTCATCGGGAAGCTCAGCCCCATGGCGAATGTCAGTTGAGGTTTCTTCGAAAACGACATCTTCGGCAATGTTGATTGCTAGGTTCCCGGCACGTTCCAGCCAGCGGCAGATGAAAACGAGATCGAGGTAGTCTCGGTAGAGCTCACTTTCTGCTTCCAGTTGCTTGGAGAAAAACCGTGACGTTGTTTTATGTAGTTTTTTGAGTTCTTTCTCACGCTCAATCACCTCGAGTGCCAGTGCTGTACTGCCATCACTGTAGGCGGTCACAGAGGACGAAATCATGTCGGCGACAACTTGGTAGAGACCCTCGATGCGAGTGATTTCAGCAATCTCCTGGTTTTTAATCATCTTGCGAGCCCGTTTGGCAATGCTGACGGCTTGGTCAGACATCCGTTCGAGGTTTGCGGCTGTTTTCATCGAGATAATGACCATACGCAAATCACCGGCAAGTGGGCGGAATTTGATGATCAAGCCCATGCCCATTCGGTCGATTTCGACTTCTAAGCGATCTTCATCGTCATCGTCAGCAATCGCTTGGTTACATAGCTGTTTGTCACGTTCCAACAGGCCGCGGATAGCATGCGAAAGATTTCGTTGTGTTCCAGCACCCATGGTGAGTGTTGTTTCCTTGAGCTCTTGTAGAGCTTCATCAAAAGTGCTGAGTATGTGTCCTCCTGAATTCATATTGATGGTGTCTGTTAGTTGTTAAAGGCTTAATGGTTAGCCAAACCGGCCACTGATGTAGTCCTCGGTTTGTTTTTGGTTTGGATTGCTGAAAATCATATCCGTTTTTCCGTATTCGATGAGTTCGCCGAGGTAGAAGAATGCCGTATGATCGGAGATTCGGCTTGCCTGTTGCATCGAGTGGGTGACGATGACGATGGTGAAATCCCTGCGAAGTTCCATGATCAGTTCCTCGACCTTGGCGGTAGCGATCGGGTCGAGAGCCGAGCATGGCTCGTCCATGAGGATTACCTTGGGCTGCACGGCGATAGTGCGGGCGATGCAGAGTCGCTGCTGCTGTCCACCTGAGAGTCCCAGGGCGCTGTCTTTGAGTCGGTCTTTGACTTCGTCCCAGAGTGCGGCGCCACGGAGGCTTTTTTCCACCGCTTCATCGAGAAGGTTTTTCTTTTTGATCCCTTGAATCCGGAGGCCGTAGGCAACGTTGTCGTAGATGCTTTTCGGGAACGGGTTGTATTTCTGGAATACCATTCCGACTTGCTTGCGGAGTTCGATGGGGGAGACGCTTTTGGCGTGGATGTGCTGTCCCATGATGCGGATTTCCCCATTAGTGATGCATGAGGTTTCTACAAGGTCATTCATGCGGTTCAGGCAACGAATGAGTGTGGACTTGCCGCAACCTGATGGTCCGATGAATGCGGTGACTTGCTTTTCGGGTATATTCAGGCTGATGTTTTTCAGGGTATTGGTTTTACCCATGTCATAGCTGAATGAGAGATCGTCGATTTCCACCATGGTATTCAAACCAAGCAAGTGGTCACTGGTTGGGGTTTCGGCATGTCGAACCTCGCTTTGCTCGGTTGCTTGACGTGGTGGTGCATCTGGCGTTTCCGGCGGTGACAGGTCAACAGCCTGGCTGGCCAGGTTTGCGGTGGGTTCGATGTTTTTTGGTTCCTCTTGGGTCATGGAGTTCATGGGTGGAAATGATGTGAGTTGGAGATTACCACTTGATCTTATTACGGAAGTGGATGCGTAACCAGATAGATAGGCCGGCTAGTGCCATTACGATGAGCATGAAAATGAGAACGGAGCCGAACTGCATGGGTTCGGTATACTCGGATTGCGGGATACGGCCGGCAACGGTGTAAATGTGGTAGGGGAGTGCCTGGACAGATTGCTGGAGGAACTCGACGAAGGCGGCGAACCCGGTGGCTTGGACAGCTTCCCATGGGAGGTCGGAGCGCTCTGCGGCGGCTGCGGTGAACATGATCGGTGCTGTCTCTCCGGCTACCCGGGTGATGCCGAGGACTGAGGCAGTGAGGATGCCAGGGAGCGCGTAGGGCAGCACGGCAGTTCGTATGGATTGCCATTTGGTTGCACCTAGGGCGAGTGAGGCCTCCCGGAAGCCCATGGGCACGGCACGCAGTGATTCCTCGCAGGAGGTGATGATGACGGGTAGCACCATGATGGCGAGGGTGAACCCACCAGCGAGCATGCATGTGCCCCAGCCTTGGAACGAGAGGTATGTCCAGCCGTCGTAAAAATACGCTTGGTTGTTTGCCTTTGCGGCGGATACCACTTCGGAAGTCGTGAGTTCGCGGGTTTCCATGTGGATTTTTTTATCTTCTACGACGCGGAGTTGAGGTGTTGAAGCGATGGGGGCGAGGGGGATGGAGAGTTTACTTTCGGTATGGGGTGTGCTGGTCAGGCTGGGAGCGAGCATGACAAACAGTCCCAGGCCGAATAATCCGAAGACGATGGACGGCACACCTGCCAGCTTGAGCATGGCGAGGCGGATGGATTTGGTGAATGCGCCTTTTCGGGCGTATTCGTTGAGGAAGGTGGCTGCGGCGATGCCGGTGAAGAGTGCCACCACCATGCAGATGATTACGAGGAGGGCGGTGCCAACGATGGGGCCGAGAATACCACCTCCGGAGTACGAGTGGGTGTGCTCCGAGCTGATTTTGAATTTACCGCTTTCCTGGTTAGCGCGGTTCAGTGCTTCCAGGTCTTCGATGTCGATACGGATTTCAGCGTCCTTGGTGAGGTCGAATCTTGTGTAGTCGGCTTTTTGTTCGAAGTCGGCAACACCTTCGACTTTGATGCCTGGGTTGGCAGTGAGGAGCTGGTCGTAGTCGGCAGCGGGGAGAATGAGTTCTGTGGGGTTGTCGAGATTGACGACGATGGAACCTCGAGTGAGGTTGTGTTGCGTGGCGATGCCTTGTTTGGCGAGGATGGCGAGGACGGGCAATGGGGCACTGTAATTCCCTTTGCTGAGGGTGAACTGATGGAAGGTGGTTTTTTTCGGCAGTTGTTCCTCAGCTTCGATGGGTAAAGTACCATTTTCATCTTCATCGAAAGCCGCGAAGTAGGTTGTGGAATCGATGGTGATGGTTTGGGTTTCCGGGACGACTGATTGGCAAATCTTGTCAGGTTCGTCGTCGGGGAAGCCTTGACGCATTTGAAAGATGAGTTGTGTGGGGACGAGTGCGTCGTGAGCGGTTTTACTCATCGCGTATTCGCCTTTGGCGATGGTGACCTTGTGATCGTTGAGCTGGATTTCCCGGGTGCTTATTTCATCGGGAAGGAGGTCTGGTGCCAGCGATTGAAGTTGTTCAAACTCGGGGGTTTTGAGGCTGATGGACTTATCGCTTTCGACGGTGAAGCCCACGGGGTTTTCCGTGTTGCGTTCTGTGTAGATGAGAAAGAACCCTTCATTTTGTTGTTCGATGTTTTTGAGGTATCCCTCGCCGATTACGGAACCTGGTAGGAGGCTGAAACGTTTGAACGCAAAGGCTTTTTGGAACTCCTCGATGTTGGCGAAGGGCAAGGCGTCGTCATCGTTACTTCCCAGGATATTGTCGAAGTTTTCCGTGGGTATTTCGATGCCTTCACTTTCCACGGCTTCAACCACGGAGAGTGTTTGAGGTTTGGTGGTGATGAAGTCTGAGCCTTTGCGTAAGAGCACTGGGGTGCCTTCCCAGATGATTTTTCCGAAGATTACCAGAGCGCAAAGCAGGATGCAGTATGTGGCAAACGAGAAGAATCCGTATTGGAAAATCTCGTTGGTAGGCGTTCCGCGTTGTTTTTTGCAGAACGGGTTGTTGCTGGATTTCTGTTTAGCCATGTTGGGTAAATTTTTTCAGGATGCGTTGTGAAATATAATTCAATGTGAGAGCGATGACGAACAGGACGAGGCCAACCATGAACAGGGCACCCCAGTGGAGTGAGCCTTCGTCGACTTCACCAATTTCCTGAGCGAGGATACCGGTCATCGAGTGGGCTGGGTCAGTGACGGATTTGGGGATGGCAATGCGTCCTCCCATGACAAGCAGGACAACCATGGTTTCGCCGATGATGCGGCCGAACCCGAGCAGGACGGCGGCGATGATTCCTGAGGCACAGCTGGGCAGGATGACTTTGGTGACAGTTTGTAATTTGGTGGCACCCAAAGCCAGCGATGCTTCCTTGTAGGCTTTCGGGACGTTGTTCAGGGCGTCTTCGCAGAGGGTGAAGATCGTGGGGACTGACATCAGGGCGAGCAGGAGACCAGCATTGAGAATGGTAAGTCGGCCTTCGACGGGGAAGCCTGGGATCCATGAAAGCCAGGGCGATTGCGAGTATTCCTGGATGATTGTGCCGAGACCGACGACTCCGAAGAATGCGAGCACGATGGATGGGATGGCACCGATGAACTCGATGAATGGTTTGATGATGTGTTGTTCAGCTGGTGTGGCCAGGCGGTTGACATAGATCGCACCGCCCACGGAGAAAGGAATGGCGATAAGGACTGCAATAATGGCGACGGCTACTGATCCGGTGAGCAGGGGGAGGATGCCGTAAATATCTTGCCATGATGAGTTGGTGATCCATTTGGTGCCAAAGAAGAAGCCCGTGATAGCCTGAGTGATCGGGTAAGCAACCGAGTGATCCCAAGACTCCATTTGCTCACGTTTGGTGGTGATTAGGTCATCGATTGTTTCCTCGATCTCACTGATGTGGTCGATTTTCCGGCGTGCGATTTTTGATTGGAATTCATCGACATCGGGTACGAGTGCGAATGCCTCCTTGTTATTCCCCATGGCGTCTTCGGCAACCTTGCGGTAATCGTCGAGGGATGAGTAGATGGGTTCGTTGAGCTTGGCGTAATCGGGTTCGGTGCCCAGAATACGTTTGATCTCCAGTCGTGTGCGTTCTTTTTCCTCCTCGTTGGATGAGATGGCGAGTTTGGCTTCAAGGGCTTCTTTGCGTGCCTTCGCAGTGACGAAGTTCACAGCCTGGGCTTTGTTTTGGCTGGCTACCTTGCTGATGCTGGATACGTAGCGTTCGAATGCGGGGATGGGCTGGGAAAATTTCTGATTGGCTTGGACCAGGTTTTGTATGAATTCGAGAGAATCGACCTGTTCTGTCATTTTCTTTTCCTCGGTTTCGATTTCCTTGAGGAAGTTGGTTTTTTCGCCTGTGAGCAGGTTTTCTACAATCGAGTTGCGAATTTGATCGAGGTATTTGTTGTCCGTTGCCCACAGGCTGTCTGAGAGGTCGGAGTAATCGAGATTATTGACTGCTATTTGGGCAGCGTCGCGGAGGGATTCACGGGCAGTCTGGTAGTCATCCTCTGCCTCTTCGAGGTCGTCGGCGCTTGGGCTTTCTGATGATTTTAGGTTATCCAGGCGGGATTTTACACGCTTGTAGTTTTTGCGCTCTGATGAGATTTCTGCCAGAACTTGCGCCTTGAAGTCACTGTGGACGGATGCGACGTCATACAGTGCGCCTAGCCTTTCCTTGATTTCGTAGGCGCGTGCCTGGGTGCTGAGTGATTTGAGTTCTTTCTGTGCAGTCAGTTGTTCATCGGCGTAATCGACGAATTCCTGTCCGGATTTTCGGTAGAGTTCCAGACTGCTGCGGTACTGAGGGAAGAAGTTTGCCGAATGGTAGATAAGAAAGCCGATGATCAGTGCCATGACAATGATGGCAACCGTTGCATTTCCTCCGAAAAAGTATTTGATGGCCTCCTGTTTTCCGATTCCTAGAATGCGGAATCCTGAGCCAGAGTAGAAGGGGTTATTCTTGGGCTTCTTTTTTTTCATGGACAGTAATTTGGGCTGTCTGAATTTCTTTTATATTGGGGGCGGTAAGGAAAATGGCACCGCCCAATCGTGAGATCAGCGGTGCCATTAAGATGTTGATGTTTATAAGGTGGGCTTACTTAGCAGGAGCAATGAAGCCAACCTTTTCAATGATTTTGCCAGCTTCAGGAGTGGTGGTGGCCCACTTGATGAACTTGGCGGCTTCACCGGTGGGTTTGCCGATGGTGTAGTAGTAAAGGTTACGTGAAAGTGCGTAGTCCTTGGCATTTTCAGGTGATGGAAGCACACCGTTGACAGCGACAGAAGCGATGCCTTCTTTACCGACGTATGCGAGTCCGACGTAGCCGATACCGTTGGTGTCTTTGGCTACCTCCTGAGCAATCTGCTCATTGCCGGCCATCTTCTGGGTGTTCTTGCCATAGTCCTTCTTGTCCATGGCGAGCTTCTGGAATGTTTTGTAGGTTCCAGATGAAGTGTTACGGGTGTAAGCTTTGATTGTCCCGGCTTTGCCGCCAACTTCTGACCAGTCAGTGATGGTGCCGGTGAAGATGCCTGCGACTTGCTCTTTGGTGAGTTTTTTCACACCGTTGGCTTCGTTGACGATCACAGCGATCATATCGACGCCTGCAACGTGCTCAACAGCTTCCTTACCGGAGCTGGCGAACTTGTTTTTCTCGCTTGCCTTAATTCCACGTGAGGACATGCCGAAATCAGCAGTTCCAGAAAGAAGTGAGGTGAAGCAGGTGGATGAACCTTCAGCTGCGATTTCGAAGCTGACGTTGTTACCAGCGGCCTTGTATGCCTCGGCGAGCTGGGGAACCATCTTGGCACCGAGAGTGTCGGATCCCTTGATGACGAGTTTGGTTTGAGCCTGGGCGGCGGTGCAGAGTGCAAGGCCGGTGAGGGCTATTGTAGCGGATTGTATCAGTTTCATTTTACTTTGTTTTGTTGGTAGTTGATGACGCGAAGTAATTGGTTGCTCGCGACAATGCATTCTCTCTCACGGACCGTGTTGATCTGCAAAAAGTGTATCGTTACAAAACTGACACACGGGGTTTAAATGTGTGTCGGTTCCGTCACAATGAATGTGGGTGACTTTGAGCACCACAGGGTGTAATGATGCTGTGACATCAAAAATATCCATGCACACCATTCTAGTAATCGAAGATGAAGAGGATATTGCCGAGCTCGTGGCATTTAATCTTCGGAGAAATGAGTTTAACGTTGAGCTCGCTCATGACGGTATTCAGGGGTTAGCGAAGGCAAAGGAAGTGAAGCCTGATCTCATCGTATTGGATGTGATGATGCCGGGTATTGATGGTTTTCGAGTGTTCAAAGAGCTGAAAAAAGACGCGTCTGCCAGAACGATTCCCGTGATCATGCTTACGGCTCGAGGTCAGACCGAGGACAGGATACAAGGTCTCGAACTCGGTGCTGAGGATTACATGACCAAGCCCTTTAGCCCGAAGGAACTTGTGCTCCGTATCAAAAATTTACTGAAGCGTTCTACCCGGAAAATCAGCGGGAATGAACTGGTTTGTGGACCATTTCGTTTCGTCAAAAACACACTTCAGTTCTTTCTCGATGGTAAACAAGAGGAGCTAACAGCAACGGAGTTCAAGTTGTTGATCTACCTTTGTGAGCGTCAGAATGCGGCACAAAGCCGCCATTCACTGTTGATGGATGTGATGGGATACAGTGGGGACGTGCACAGTCGAACCTTGGATACACACATGAAACGCTTACGCCGAAAGCTTGGTGTGCACGCTGACCTGATCGAGACTGTGCGAGGGGTGGGATATCAGGTCAAATTGCCCTCGTAGAAAGTGTGGAATTCAAGTATTACCCACAGACTACTAGTCGTTCTCAAGTGCGGAAATAACCATGATTGTTGAATTAATACTGATCCTTCTGATTGGGATTCTAGGGTTTGCCCTGTTGAGACAGAGGCGGCAGCAGCGATTATTGATAGAGAAACAGGAAAAACGAAACCGTGAAGTTAGACGTGGGGCTCTTAGCGAACGTGACCAGCTTCTCGATGCATTGGGGGATGCATTTTTGCTTGTTAACGAAACCAGTCAAATTGTCTTCGCGAATGGTGTAGCTCGCAAGCTCGTCAAGGGGCGAAAACTCAGCGGACGTAGCTTGATGGAGGCGTTTATTGACGAGCAACTATCGGTGGCGATTATGAAGTGTATTCGCACCGGCAAACCTATGCAGGAACAGGTTGTGTTGCGTTCTACTTATAGTCCGCTTGGTGCGGCAACCGATCAGGGAGTAAGTGCCTGGGTGATTGATGCGGCGCCATTAAACACTCTAACTGGTGAGCGGTTGACCCGGGTGGTGATACGTGATGTCACTGCTGAGTATTTATCAGATCAGGTGAGGAGGGATTTTGTTGCCAATGCATCACATGACCTGCGTACACCCATGGCGATTATTAATGGATATTTGGAAAACCTTCTGGATGACGGTCTGATCGAGGATCGGGAAACGGCAACAAAATTTTTGGGGACAATGAGGAAGCACGGGCAGAGAATCGCTCGTTTGGTGGAAGATATGCTAGTTATATCTAAGATGGAATCAGGCGAGGCGATAGCAATCAACCGCGAGAGTTTTCTCGTGCGCGATTGTTTTCAGGATGTTCTCGATCGGTTAGAGCTGATGATTGAGAAGCAAGGCGCAGTGATTTCCAAATTAATTGTCCCTGATGATCTCAACTTAAATGCAGATCGTTTCTACTGGACGCAGATTTTGTTCAATTTGGTTGAGAATGCACTTAAGCAAAACCCGACTCCGAACCTGGAAATAGAAATTGAAGCTAAAAGTGTGGATGGAAAAATTGTCATTTCGGTGTGTGATAACGGGGTAGGGATCCCATCGGCAGATTTACCCTACATTTTCAAACGCTTTTACCGTGTGGACAAGCATCATGCGCAGAGTGAGATCAAGGGAACAGGTTTAGGGCTATCGATTGTGAAACGCGCGGTCGAAGCACATGGTGGCGTGATTACCGCTACCTCGCAGCCTGGAAAGAAAACGTGTTTCACGATCAGCTTGCCGATTGATGCGGCATCTTAACGAGTGGCTGCGGCAGAGCCAGCCCAGCGACCTGTGGCGAAACATCCCTGCATGAGGTAGCCCCCAGTGGGTGCCTCCCAGTCGAGCATTTCACCTGCGACGTAAACGCCGGGGAGTTTTTTAAGCATGAGGTTGCTGTCGATTTCTCCCCAGCAAACACCGCCAGCTGAGGAAATGGCTTCTTCCAGCGGACGGGGTCTGGTGAGGGCAATGCGGCAGTGCTTCACCTCGTGGGCTAGTTGATCGACGGATTTCCATGGCCCTCTGTTAGGTAAATGCTTGAGTAGCGAGCACGTTGCAGGGTCGAGTTTCCAACGCCGTCTTGCTTCCCGGATAAAATTCCTGCGGACCTTACCCATGCGCTCGATGAGTTGCGCGTGTGAGAGATCAGGTTTGAAATCAACCACCACCTCGGGGGATTTCATTGTGCGTATTGCGGGGCCGAGCCGATAGATGGGGCCGCCTTCGAGGCCGTATCGAGTCACCACAAGTTCTCCCATACAGCTGTCGTCTGTGGTGCTCAATCGAATGTTTTTGATCGGTAGAGCTTCTGCCTCAGCAATGACAGATTCAGGCCAATCGGTTTCCCATCCGCAGTTTGCTGGTGTGAGTGGTTGGATTTGGATGCCATGTTGTTTGAGGTGCTTCACCCAGGTGCCATTGGATCCGGTGGACGACCACGAACCACCGCCTAGTGCCAGGATGATGGCGTCGTGCTGTGCGATGATTGTTTTCTCGTGGTGCTCGAATAGAATAGATCCATCGGTGTCGAATCCATGCCATCGGTGGCGTGTTTTAAATACGAGACCTTGTTTCCTGAGGCGTTCGATCCAGCGCCGAAGCAGGGGGGCGGCACGAATGGTGCCGTTCACGGGTTTGGGGAACACCTTACCGCTGCTTGCGGCGAATGTTTCAATCCCGAGACCTTCGGCCCAGGACCTCAGAGCGTTGTTATCAAATGCAGTGATGATTTTGCGCCACTGATTGGCTGGCATATCCGGTCCGTGGTAACGACTGAGAAAAAGCTCCAGCGGTTCGTCGAAGGTAAGGTTCAGTCCGCTTTTTCCGGCTACGAGAAATTTTCTACCTACGGACGGCATCGCATCATAGAGTGTGACACGGGCACCCTGAGCGAGGGCCGTTTCGGCGGCCATTAGGCCGGCGGGGCCTCCTCCGACGATGGCGATGTGCTTTCCTTTTTTCAATTTCTCTTTCCACTGACACGATCAGCAACTAAGAACCAGTGCATGAGTAATTGCAGCGTGGATTGGGCAACTTGGCAAGGTGAGATGCCAGCCACCCTGATGTTTGTCGTCCAGAACGATCAGATATTACTCATCGAAAAACTACGGGGTATCGGCAAAGGGAAAATCAATGGCCCTGGTGGAAAAATCGATCCTGGTGAGACTCCCGCAGAATGTGTCATCCGTGAATGTCAGGAAGAGCTCCACATTACCCCGAGTAATCCCATCAAGATGGGTGAGCTGTGGTTTAAGATGTCAGACATCCCAGACATTCATTGTCATGTCTATACCGCGAATGAATTTGACGGTGAGCCAACTGCTACCGAAGAAGCGATTCCTCGATGGACACCCCTTAAAGCTATCCCATGGCACAGGATGTGGCAGGATGACCAGCACTGGCTTCCCCACATGTTGGACGGTAGGGAGTTCCTCGGCAAATTTGTCTTTGAAGAGGAAAAGCTGCTCTGGTGTGAGTTGCTTACCGATGCAGCTGCTGCAGAACAGTGGAAAGACAAGTGATCAGCTATTCGCTCTCAGTGCCTTCTTTTTCTTTATTATCCTCGGGCACGTCCTTGTTGAGGATTGCAAGTATCTCCTCGGTTTTATCGTCTGCTTTCTTCGCATAGACGAGTGGGGAAATTTGGGTATTACTGACTCCTGACGTTTCCATCACCCAGTGGTAGCCGTTGTCCTTGGCATATTGCCGAACCACTTTGGTGATCTCATTGAGCCCTTTACGCCGGGCGGCGGCTATCTTCTGCTTGGTCTCGCGCAGTTTCTCACGATCGGATTCCTTGAAGTCTTTGTTGAGTGCGTTGTACTGGCTAACCAGTTCCTCGTATTCTTCGGTGAGGTTGTTTTTTTCTGCCTCGGGCATGGCTTTTCCGCGAAGCTTGAGAATGATAGCTTTAATCTTGTCAGTGACCTCGGTGATGGATTTCTGGCGGTCCTCCCGTTCCTTGGCATAAGCATCCTGCTCGGTTTTCAGGGCGGCCTTTTCCTTCTTCGTCACATGGTATTCGCTATACAGCCGATTGATGTCCACAGTGACAGTTTTAAGCTCGGCAGATACAATCTGAGCCGAGATTGACCAGAGGCAGAGGAATGCGAGTAGACAGGGCCGCACGAAAAACATGGCATTTATTTAACAGTCGGCAGGTAAGGTGTCGAGACGATGTTTCGTAGCAAACTACTTCTCCAGCTTGAGTTTCTTAAGTTTCGGCGCAACGACCATTCGGCAATAACCGTCTTTTTGGCCATTGATACGGTAGTAATCCCTGTCTCTTATACACATCTC
>JARFPV010000130.1 GCA_029288115.1 Akkermansiaceae bacterium
CATTCAAGCTCCAGCGATCCCCAATTAAAAGCAGGGCAAGACAGCATCTAGTAGCCAAACTAATTCTCCATCCTGCCACCAACTTACAAAGCAGCCCTGCTTTGCGCTCCGCATTAACCTTTACAGATGCGGGCAATCACACTACCCCCTGTGCATGTCATTTTCCGATCTCGGGCTCTCCGAAGCCGTTCTCTCCGCCGTGACCGAATCCGGTTATGAGAATCCGACGCCTATTCAAGCCAAGGCCATCCCTCTCATTCTAGACGGCAAGGATGTGATTGGTGCCTCACAAACGGGAACGGGCAAGACCGCGGCATTCGCACTTCCCTCCCTGTCCAAGATCAAGGCTCTCGGAAAACCACAGATCCTCGTGCTGGAGCCCACCCGTGAGCTCGCCCATCAGGTGGCTGAGCAGTTTGAGCACTACGGCAAGCACACCGGCTGCAAGGTTGCCCTGATCTACGGCGGAGTCGGCTACGGAAAACAAGACGAACAAATGGCCCAAGCAGACATCGTGGTCGCCACCCCTGGGCGATTGGTCGACCACTTTTACCGTGGCACCATGCGTTTTGGTGAAATCAAAATCCTGATTCTCGATGAAGTCGATCGGATGCTCGATATGGGATTCCTTCCCATTGTGCGTAAAATCGTGAACCTCTGCCCCTGGAACAACGACGAGTCGTCGCGCCAGACACTCTTTTTCTCCGCCACCATGCCACCTGCGATTCAGGGATTCGCACAGTGGTGTTTGCATAACCCAGAGGAAGTGGAAATTGCGCGTCGTGCCGTTGCAGATACCATCAAACACGCATTTTATCCCGTCTCAATGGATCAGCGAGACGAACTACTACTCGCACTGTTGGAAAAGACCGACTTCCACTCAGTGATGATCTTTACCCGCACCCGTAAAGAAGCGGATAGCGTCTGCGGCCTTATCAAGGGCACTGGACACGACGAGGTGGTCGCCATGCACTCGGACGTCAAACAATCAGACCGGCTCAAAGCCCTCGGAGGCTTTAAAGACGGCACCTACAACATCCTGGTCGCTACAGACGTCGCCGCTCGAGGCATCGATATCTCCACCGTCACCCACGTCATTAACTACCGTGTTCCGGAAAACTCGGAGGACTACGTCCACCGGATCGGGAGAACTGGGCGCGCTGAATCCGAAGGTGATGCCTACACGATCCTCACTGCGGACGAGATCGACTTCGCTACCTCAGTGGAAAATTTCATCGATAAAAAAATCGAGCGGCGCAAGCTGGAGAATTTCAACTACACTTACACTGCTCTGCTGGACGACTCCCCGGCTAAGCCTGTGAGAAAAAAGCGCCCTCCCGCACCACGCCGCAGACGCAGGTAATTCAGAGGTTCCGTTTTCCCTTGATTCAGCTATCCTAGAGGCGTGAGAGTCATCGCCATCGACCCCGCCATCCGCAACACAGGTTATGCTGTGCTTGAAGGAGATCACCGTGAGCAAAAGGTGTGCGATTTCGGAGTGATTTCCATTCCGGCGAAAATACCTCAGTCAGGTGCACTCTCCGCCATCCATACCGGCATTGCCAACCTGATCAAGAAATGGGAACCGGATGAGGCTGCGCTCGAAGGCATCATCTACGTCCAGTCCCACCGAACCGCCATCGCTATGGGAGCTGCCCGTGCCTCCAGCCTGATCGCCTCCGCTGAAGCCGGTTTGAAATGCTTCGAATACTCCCCCAAAAAGGTCAAACAGGTCGTCACTGGCAATGGTAATGCCGACAAACAACAGGTCGCTTTTATGGTTCGCACCCTGCTTGGTTTAAAAGAAACACCGCCTCACGACGCCGCAGACGCCATTGCCATTGCCATTGCCCACCTCACGGCCAGTGATCCCGCCAAGGCCGCTATCCTGAAGCGGGCCGAAGTATGAGTCATTACCCTTTTTTTCGATTAGCTACAACCCATGCTTGGAATTACGGCGCCAGCCTATCAATTCTCCATCCGGCTTCCTCACGGGAGTAGCGAAAACGGTCATGCACACGCCCCTTTCCTCCCTGCCAGAATTCGATTTTGGTAGGTTTCACGCGGTATCCACCCCAGAAACTGGGGAGTGGCACATCGCCACCTTTGAACTTGGCTGTGAATTCCGCCATCTTGTTGAGAAGGAGAGCACGGGAGTCGATCACACTCGACTGGTCTGACACCCAAGCACCAATCTGGCTGTCACGCGGTCGGGAGGCAAAGTATTTCAGCGACTCAGCGGCACCGACTTTTTCCACATCCCCTTCGATACGCACCTGGCGTTCTAACGGCAGCCATGGAAATAGCAGCGCGGCTTTGGGCGTGGCTGCGATTTCCTTGGCCTTGGCACTGCCGTAGTTGGTATAAAAAACAAATCCGTCTTGGTTAAAAAACTTCATCAGCACGGTGCGCGATGCCGGGCAGCCGTCAAGTCCTACGGTGGAAAGCGTCATTGCGTTGGGCTCGTGGATTTCCACCTCACGTGCCTCGGCGAACCAATGATCGAACTGTGCAATGGGATCAGCAGCGAGATCGTTACGGCGTAACTCGCGACTACCATACTCTTCACGCATCGCTGCGATTTGCTCATGAGATTTCGACATACCTCTATTTAAACTCCATATAGCAAATACCAAATACCAAATTTGGCTACCTTCCACCCAGATTGTTGATGGTCTGGAGGATCGCGGTGATCATCAGGTAGGCCATGGTGCCGATCAGCAGCGCCATGACGACAAGAACAATTGGCATAATCAGTTCCATGACACGTGACAGGCTTTTGTTGAGTTCGGAGTCGTAGCGTTCTGCCGCGCGACGAAGGGAATTATCGAGTTTACCTGTTTTTTCGCCCACCGAGACCATATCGATCAGCAGAGGCGGAAAAATCCCGGTATTCAAGAGGGCGCGGGAAAACGTGCGTCCATCGCCAACCATCTCGATCACGCGGTCGAGGTGCCCACGGATATGTAAGTTCTGGGCTGCATCACGGGAAAGCTCTAATGAACGTAACAGCGGCAAACCATTTTCTACCAGATTGGCCAGGGTTTCAAGGAACTGCACATAGAAGCGCGACTCGATGACATTGCCCACGAGTGGCAACCTGAGTTTAGTACGGTCCCAGGTGAGTCGGTTCGACTCCGCATCTTTCCAAGCCTTAAAAACAAGTGAGCCTCCGATAATGACAAGCAGCAATACAAGCCACCATTCTTGGAAAAAATCACTGGTTCCGATGAGCAGTTTGGCGCCTAATGGAATTTTACCACCCGGCGTGCTGGAAATGAGATCGGTCAACTGCGGGATAAGCTGGGTAACAAAAATAATTCCTACACCGATGCCCGCGCAGACAAGAAACGCGGGGTAAATGAGAGCCAGAGTCACCTTACTCTGAAGCTCCTGCAAAGTTTTGAGATAATGTGCCTGACGTTTAAGGATTGTATCAAGCGCACCACTGGCCTCCCCTGCCGCCGCGAGACTACAGTAGAGTGGACCAAAGCTGTCGCTCGTTTTTTTCAGTGCCAGAGAAAAGCTACCGCCATCGCGCACATACTGTCGCACTCCACGAGACACCTCCTTGAGTGATCCAAGCTCCTCGCGGTTCTCCATCGATTTCAATGCCGGCTCAAGCTGCAGGCCTGCACCCAGCATCTCGCTAAGTTCTTCAGTAAAGAGCACGACTTCTGCGCGCTTGAGCCTGATGAGACCGTCTGAATCTCGCGGGACCTGTTTATCAGAAGAGACCGACTTAGGCTGTGGCTTGGACGCTGTCTGCTTATCTGCAGCGGGTGCTGTGGAGGTTGTTAGTTTAACCGGTTGAAGTCCACGTTTATCAAGTAGTCTGAGTGCCTCAGGACGATCCGAGGCAGTAATTTCGCCGTTGTTTACAGCTCCATCTTTTGCCAATGCCTTATATGTGAATACCGCCATGGATGATGAAATAAAAGTTAACCGAACGACTTCTAACCAAGCTCCGCACTGGTCACCGAAATCACCTCCTCCAGTGTTGTTTCACCCCCCAGGCACTTGTGCCAACCGTATTCGCGCTTCGGCACATATCCGTCTTTGTTTGCCTGCTTCATCAGCATGCGGGAGTCCTCTCCCTTGACGATCAAATCCTGCATTTCCTCAGTAAGCAGCACCACTTCATAAATAGCGAGTCGTCCGCTGAATCCGGTGTTTCGGCAATGGTCGCAGCCCACGGCATCGTAACAC
>JARFPV010000181.1 GCA_029288115.1 Akkermansiaceae bacterium
CCCTTACGGCGGGCGACCATACGATCAACATCTTTTTCCAACTCACTGCGGCGGAAGCGGCGGGAACGCTCCAGTTTGACATGGACTTCTTCGGTGGCGGTGGTGCCCTCGACGGGCACAATATCGAATTCAGGCTGAACAATACGCTTTTCCACACGGAGACCGGAATTCCAAATTCGGGACAACTGGTCAGCGAAGGTATCAGCAATACGCTTGCAAACACTGGCTCGAACGTTCTGACCATCCAGCGCACTGGCGGTGATGGAAGCTGGATCCAGATTGATTATACCGAGCTTGACGTCACACCCGTTCCCGAACCCTCCAGCTTTGCCCTGTTCGGTCTTGGTGGACTCGCGTTGATCTTCCGCCGCCGGCGCAAGTAACAGTAATGGGCCGGATGACTCGGGCTCTTCGAGTTCAAGTTTGTAACTCCTCTTTCCAATCCGCTGCCTGAGAGGGTAGCCGGCAATGGGAGAGCGTCCCAAGCAGTCCCGCCCAATGAGAATCACGCATATCAAAGCTCCTGACAATCCGGCGACATCGGCTGTTTGCCGATCTTTTGGCGGTCGTATCGGTCTCCGGGGTTTCACTTTGATCGAGTTACTGGTCGCGATTGCAATCATTGCCGTTCTAGCTGCCATCGTGGTGGTTGTCACGGGGCGGGTAAAGAATCGTGCCTACGAAGTGCAAGCGACACAAAACCTGCGGCAAATCCACATAGGGACGATGTCGTTTGCATCTGAGAACGGGGAGAGGTTTCCCGCTGTCCTTTTCAATCTCAACGATGATGGAACGCCCGGCGGACCGTGGAATAATCTCTGGGTGCACCAGCTGGAGCCGCATATGCCCCATGAGCGTGATCGCGTGACACACCAGGAGGGGCGCAATGCTGCATTCTATTGCCCAAAGGTGAACCCGAAAAAGTATCCGCAACGACGTTGGATAGCCGATTATGCCCCGAATGATAATATAATGAAGAGAAATGGGTTCCGGTCGTCGCTTATCGTGTATGATCCTGCGAAAGAGCTATTATTCTACGAAGCGGCAAAGAATGGTAATGAGGATGTAACGCCATACAACAGCGGCGCTTTCAAGGCGTGGACTAAAAAGCTCGCTCAGGGGAATTTTGACTACCCGAACACAGTGGCACGGCGCCATGGTTCTGAATCTGATCCCGCATTCTACGGAGTCTTTGTCGACGGTCATGTCGAACGCTTCAAACTGAACGAACTGAAGAAGGATGACGAGCGGCGGCAAACTCTCTTTTCGGCAAACCAGTCGGGAAATAGTATTTATGGAAATCGTTAGAGGTCGAACACCCGGCGTTAACGAAGGAGTTCGCGAGTGGAAAGGTGTTTCGTTGGGCAAGAGTCTATCACTATGAGAGCCAAGATTAACCTTTGTGAGAATGCCGGGGAGAGTAGGATTATGATTAAGATGAAGAGTATGATGAAGAAGGTAGCGGTTGTGGGCGCTATGTTGGCGACGTGTCATGTTACTGCTGCCGAAGCGGATAAACCTAATATCCTGTTCATCGTTTGTGATGACCTGAATACCCATGTCACGCCCTCGGGATATGATGCGGTCAAAACACCTGTGCTCTCGACCCTGGCCAAGGAGGGGATGGTGTTTAACCGGGCGTTTTGCCAGTACCCGGTTTGTGGCCCGTCGCGAGCATCGTTTCTCCATGGTCTCTATCCGGAATCAACCGGGGTGTTAGACAATAAAGCGGATATCAGGCAGACGAGACCCGGCACCGTTTCCATGCCGCAGTATTTCAAGCAGAATGGCTACTGGACGGCGAGTGTGGGCAAGGTGTTTCATTCGCCGAAGCACGAGCACGGTGACAAGGCGTGGGATGTTTTCCAGCGATTTGATAACGATGAGCTGCCGGTTGTCGCCAAGGCCCGCAAGGAATTTGAAGCCAAACATGGCTCCGTGGATGAAGGTAAGAACGCGCGCAAGTGGAAGCAGATCAAAAAGCAAGTCGCAGCGAAACTCAATGCCCAGACGCCTCCGGGTCACGGGCCGAGCGGGCTCACTGATGAGCAACACAAGGACGGCAAAAACGCCCGGCAGGTTGTGAAGTGGCTGAAGGGCAAGAGCTACGGTGACAAGCCGTTCTTCATCACACTGGGAATCCAGAAACCCCACGTCCCGTTTTTGGCACCAGACAAGTACTTCGACATGTACCCGAGGGGGAAAATCACCTTCCACCATGATCCTCCGAACCTCTGGGAGACATTACCCTCCCGTGCCATGTCGGGTCGTTACAAGGCATTTGGCTTTGAGCTCGGCAAGGAGAATGAACCTCGCAGACGCAAGTACATGCAAGCCTACCACGCCTGTGTGACGTTTATCGACACCCAGATCGGGCTTGTTGTTAGCCAGCTCAAGGAGCAGGGGCTCTGGGACAACACGGTCATCATTTTCACATCCGATCACGGTTACCACCTGGGTGATCATTTTTTGTGGGGCAAAGTCACGCTCTTCGATATCGGCGCCAGGGTGCCGTTTATCGTGCGCGTTCCAGGGACGACGAAGGCGGGAAGCCGATCCGATGCCATGGTGGAGCTGATCGATATTTTCCCGACATTTACGGAACTCAGTGGCCTGCAAACTCCTGCACATCTTCAGGGTAAGTCATTGGTGCCAGTCTTGAAAGATCCCAAACATCCTGGGGACAGAGATTTCGCCTACAGCGTGGTCAGCCGGGGCAAAAACCTGGGCTATGCCATCCGCAACCAGCAGTGGCGGTATGGCAAATGGCCGGATGGCGAGGAGCTTTATGACCTCAGCAAAGACCCGCATGAACGCAATAACCTGGCCAATAACAAGCAGTTCAAAAAACAACTCGACGCCATGCGCAAGGCACTGGCTGAAAAGAAAAAGATAGCGGCTGGTCAGAAGCCTTGAGGGGGATATTTTTTCTGAAGGTTTCGCGATAGTAGGACCTGTCTCTTATACACATCTCCG
>JARFPV010000254.1 GCA_029288115.1 Akkermansiaceae bacterium
GTGGAATAGTGTCACCGCGTTGCAGAAACTCGCTTGCGCCGGTGGTCATGCGATGGGTGCTGTCGGGTATCAGCCACCGTTTTCGACAGGAAGCTTTCGTGAGGAACTTACCGTGGAGGTGGCAGAACTGGTGAAGAACGCACATTCGTTTTTACACGGCAAAACGGACAATATGCTGCCCGGATTAATGCGCTCAGGGCTTTCCCCTGGTGGGGCTCAGCCCAAGGTTTTGTTGGGGTTTAACGCTGACTTTTCACGCGCAATGGCGGGAGGTGGACATCTTCCAAATGGTTTTGAACGCTGGTTGCTCAAGTTTGATCTCGATAGGGAATACGAGCACGGCAGGGAGGAATACGCCTATTCTGTAATGGCACGCGCAGCGGGGATCCGCATGGCGGAAACGCATTTGCTGGAGTGTGACGGCGGGGCGTGTCACTTTTTGTCCAAGCGTTTCGACCGACCCGGTGACTCGCGCCGCCACGTGCACACTTATTCCGGCCTGACCCACACGTTGGTTCGTTCAGGAATGGAATATGGCGAACTGATGGATCTTGCTCGTGTACTAACAGGTAGTGAGGTGGAGGTTGAAGAAATTTTCCGCCGTGCGTGTTTTAATGTCTTTGCGGGTAATGACGACGATCATGCCAAGAATCATGCCTTCCTGATGGAGCCTGACGGCCGTTGGGTGGTATCTCCTGCCTACGATCTAACAAGCACATCCAATCCTCTGGTCACCGGGATGCGCGCGGCATCTGTCAATGGTAAGGCCGTGGGGGTCGGACGCTCCGATTTGAAACGACTCGGTGAGTCTCAGAGTGTCCGCAGAATTGATGACATCATCGAGCAGGTGCTGTCAGCAATCAAAGACTGGGACCGCTGGGCAAGTGAGGCTGGTTTAGCCAAATTTCGCACCGATCAAGTCCGTGACGAAATGCCGGGCACAGGTATTTGATTAACTGCGTAAGTGTTGAGCTGTTTGAACTACGACCGACCTGGTATTACTATCTCATTATAGATAATTTACAGGGATGGATGTCTCTGGAACTCTGTTACCTTATCCAATATGCCCCACTTCTTATGGATTGAGTGAAACGGTGTAAGGTTTCATCTTAGTGACATGACATATCAACGGCATTGAATGCTTGACGCTATCTCGTGGTTTATTTAATGCACGGGGGGATATCATGTTAGCTATGAAAACAATACACACACTTTTTGTTGGATCGACTCTTCTCCTCTCAGGAACTATCACGTCGTCAGCGGCAGTGAGTCTGTTAATTACAGGCACGCCGGGCTCATCGATAGTCAATATTGAGCTGAGTGGTACAGGAACTTTTACTTCCAACATTGCAGCAGCCAATGTCAACGGGCAGGACTTTAACCCATTTGATCCCATTGGTGCCGGAGTAAGCGGCAACTTTGGGTTCGCATCGGGTGCGGCCACGTTTACGATTCATTATGATGGTTTCGACATTACTCGCAATGTGACCAGTATTAGCTTCATCGATTCCACGATGAATACTGGTCAGGACTTTATAGGCTTGAATATAGCAACTACCTCAGTGAGTCCTGACCAAACCTACACAATGAGTGGCAGCGGAACACTTGATCTGAGTTCGCTTTTTGTGTCCGGGAGCCCAATGACCTTCGATGACCTGAATGCTGGGATCGGCACCGCTGCATCAGTCACCGGGATGTCTGTTGATAGCTTCAATGTAACCATTCAACAAGTTCCAGAGCCATCTAGTGCCGGATTGTTGGGTCTCGGGGCTGCATGGGGGGTGTTGAGAAGGAGACGTAGTTAGCATAGGTGTTGTATGCTGGTCACACCGTCTGAGTTTGACTCTTCATCAAAGTTCGTGGACATGAGGCGATAAGGCTAATATGTCTCCTAGGCTTAATGGACTATAACATATAGGTCTGAAGGGTATGACCTGCTTTATATAGACCAAAGTTGAGAACTCGCCGTCCATCTCGAGTTAAAGCCTTCACTGCAACCGCAGTTTCCTGCCCGAGCTTCCCAGTATTCAAAACACCTAAATTATGGGAAATAAATGGTACACCCTGAGAGATTCGAACTCCCGGCCTTCTGATTCGTAGTCAGACGCTCTATCCAGCTGAGCTAAGGGTGCACATGACGCGAAGAGGCGTGCGCGGAAAAAGCCACAATCTGAGGGCAAGGTCAAGTCAAGGCGTGAAAAAATGAGATTTTTTTCAACGAGAAGGGCATCGACATGTGGGTATTATGTGTTTTTATGGGACGGTCATGCTTAAGTATCTGGGAGTTACATGTTTGCTTGCAGCATCGGGTTTGATTTGCCGCGGAATTGGTGACGCAGGTCATCAAACCGATCCGGAGGTTAAAAAAGCGAGTTATCGTTTTGAATCGGAAATCACCCGGTCTGCGAGAAGAATTCATCGCAAGCGCGTGGATGTGGTTACCGAGGCTCAGCGCCAGCATGCGATGGCATCTCTTTTGGATGCTGCAGAAGTCGAAGAGGTGGCCGGGCAGAGGGTTCTTTGGTCGCAGGCTGTTTTTGAGTATCATCTTTCAAAGCTATCATCTGATGATGCCAAGGATTTACTGGTTAAGATGTTTTCGGGTCGAGTGTCGGCTGTCCCTGTAACTGATGGCGATAAGCAGCCACAGACATCAACTTTGGAGTGGGGGATTGCATGGTTATTTCAAAATACGAACCACTCGAAGATGATATCTGGGCTTATAGATATGCTAGCCAAGCAAGATTTCATTGAAACAGTGGCGTGGCTGGACTCTCTGCCTGTTTTGGAGAAAAAAAACAGTCTTGCGCGTTTTGTTTACCAACGAGCAATACTGGCAGGTGTAAGACAGGATCCGCATGAAGCGTGGCGCGCATACCGAGAGAAGTGTCCGCCGCA
>JARFPV010000273.1 GCA_029288115.1 Akkermansiaceae bacterium
CGATACCGACCTCGTCCTCAGCCCGGACACAGCCGACGAAATCTGGGAACTCGCCAACGCCAAAATCAATAGCAGCGGATTCACCACACTCGCCATCTGCGAGCAGTTCGACATCCGCGCCATCGGCACCACCGATGACCCGGTCGACAACCTGGAACACCACATCGCATTCGCCGCAAGCGGCCATCAAACCAAGATGTTCCCCACCTTCCGACCCGACAAGGCGATGCTCACAGCAGACATCCAAGCTTGGAACGCATGGACCGATCAACTGGCCACCGCCGCCAACACCAACATCTCCTCCGCAACCGATTTCCTCTCCGCCCTGAAAGCACGACACGATTTCTTCCATGACAACGGCTGCCGACTCTCCGACCACGGACTGGAAAACTGCCCGTTCATCCCGTGCTCCGACACCGATGCCGACTCCATTTTCAGCAAGCTGAGAGGTGAATCAACCGTCAGCGCCGAGGAAGCAGAACAATGGATGACCTACATCATGCAACACGTCGCCCGCTGGAATGCCGCTCGCAATTGGACGATGCAACTCCACATCGGACCGATCCGGAACAACAACACCCGCATGTTCAATCAACTCGGACCCGATACCGGCTACGACTCGATGCTTGATGAGCCAATCATCCGCAAGATGGCCGCCTTCCTCGATAGCCTCGCCTCCGACGACGCATTGCCAAAAACAATCTTCTACCACATCAACCCCGCCATGCTCTACCCACTCGCCACCCTGATGGGCAGCTACCAGGACGGCGTGACCCCAGGCAAAATGCAGCTCGGGTCAGGCTGGTGGCACGTCGATACCCTCGACGGCATGCGCACCCAGATCGATGTGCTCTCAAGCGTCGGCCTACTGTCAAAATTCGTTGGCATGCTCACCGACTCACGCAGCTTCCTCAGCTTCCCACGCCACGAATACTTCCGCCGACTCCTCTGCGGTATCATCGGCGAAGATGTGGAATCCGGACTCATCCCGAACGACGACCAACTCCTCAACTCCCTCGTCGAAGGCATCTGCTTCAAAAACGCCCAAAACTATTTCGAATTTCCCAACACCTAACACGGTGTCGTTACTCAGAAACGATCACCCAAAAACGGTAGGGTCGTTTCGCCGAAACGACCGCCCCCCTCAACCCAAGCAAAAATCCTGCATCATCTCGATAATCCTGTCCAAAAAAATCAACACCATGAAAATACTACTCACCACCACATCCTATCAAGATTGCCCCGGCGACCACCACGCCCTGCTCGAAAGCACCGGCGCCGAAATCATCCGCGAACGCGGCCCACTGCCCGAGTCACGCATGCTGGAACTCGCCGGCGATATCGATGCCTTCCTCTGCGGCGACGACGAAATCACCCAGGCGGTCATCGACAAAGCACTTCCCAAACTCAAAATCATCGCTAAATACGGCATCGGCGTGGACCTGTCTCTTATACACATCTCCGAGCCCACG
>JARFPV010000329.1 GCA_029288115.1 Akkermansiaceae bacterium
GAACAAGGCAGCGCACATCAGGGTCACAAATCCGATTCTATTGTTGCTGCCCTCTAAAAAGTCTGTTCATTTGCACGGTATTCGATCATGCTGCGCCGCAGATGATCCGGATCGAAGAGGGCGCAGGTGCCACACGTGGGGACCTGGCTGAGCGCATGGAGCTGATGTTTTCTGCATCGGGCGGACTCGCGGCGTCGCCTGACTTTGAGTATAGGGCGGAGCAGCAGCAGATGGCGGTGTCGGTGGCCAGGGCATTGGAAAACCGGAATGTGCTATGCGCGGAGGCGGGAACGGGGGTCGGCAAGTCCCTTGCCTATTTGCTTCCTGCGGCTCAATTTTCGTTAGACACCGGCAGAAAGGCGGTGATCTCGACGCACACGATCAATTTGCAAGAGCAGCTGATCAGCAAGGACATTCCGCTGGCGCAAAAAATTCTTGGTGGTGATTTGAAAGCGGCCTTACTGAAAGGTCGCGGTAATTATGTCTGCCCCTTGCGCCTTCGCCGCGCAATGGATTCGGTGGGTGATCTGTTCAGCACAAGTGAATCCGAAGAGCTGAAAGCGATTTGGGACTGGGCAGAAGGGACTCAGGATGGCACTCGAACTGATCTGGATTTTCAACCGACCCCCAAAGTCTGGGCGCAGGTATGTAGTGATGGAAGTGTTTGCACCCATCGGACTTGCGGAAAGCGTGGGAATTGTTTCTATCAGAAGGCAAGGAAATTGACGGAGGAGGCGGACATTATCGTACTTAATCACACGCTGTTTTTTTCCCTGTTTGCGCTTCAGGAGCTGTCGGATGATGACGTCGGGTATCTTTTCCCCAATGACTTTGTGATTTTTGACGAGGCGCACACCTTGGAACATGTCGCGGCAACCCAGCTCGGGTTAAGACAGAGCCATGCTGGGGTCAAGTTTGAGATCCAGAGGCTCTATAATCCGAAAAACCGCAAGGGTCTGATGCGAGCGCTCAACAATGCACCGGCGATGAAGGCCGCGGAGAAGGCATTGGACGCGGCTGATGAGTTTTTTGATAGCCTGAGTGAAGAAGTGGATTTTGGCAGGTTCAGCAAGGAGTTCCGTGTGCGTAATCCGGATTTCGTTGACAATACGCTGGGTGAACCTCTTCGCACTCTCTGGCAAGAAATTGAAGACGTGGCGGAAAGGATGGAAAAGGAATCGTCCACCAAGGCGGAGCTCATGGACGGGGCCCGCCGGATGCGTGAGATCCATGCGTGTGTGAGAATTTTCCTCGATCAGGAAGACGAACAAAGCGTTTACTGGGTGCAAAAGGGAGGACGTGATGGAGATATGCTCAGCATTCACTCAGCTCCGGTCAACGTGGCGGATCGACTCAGAAGAATGATGTTTGGCCCTGACAGGACATGCATCCTAACAAGCGCAACACTCGGCACAGGTGACGATCAGCTGACTTACTTCCGTAAACGCATCGGCGCGGAGAATGCGGAGGCAGTGAAGATTGGCAGCCCGTTCAACTACAAAGAACAAATGCAGATCTACGTCATCAAGTCGATGCCGGATCCGACTAGTGACGACTATGAATCCGCACTTATTCAGTGGATCGGGCGTGTTCTCAAGTACACCGAGGGCAAGGCATTCGTTTTATTCACCAGCTACCGACTGATGCGTAACGTGGCGGACGCGATGGAGGATTTCTTTTTCGATCATGATTGGCGCTTGCTTCTGCAAGGCGATGGAATGGCTCGGCACAAAATGATCGAGGTGTTTCGCAAGGATACCAATAGCGTGCTGTTCGGAACCGACAGTTTCTGGGCCGGGGTAGACGTTCCCGGCGAAGCTCTTTCCAATGTGATTGTAACGCGCTTGCCATTCGCGGTGCCGGACCATCCGCTTGTGGCGTCAAGACTGGAGGCAATCGAAGCTGCGGGCGGAAACTCATTTGTGGATTACTCGGTGCCGGAGGCAGTGCTCAAGTTACGACAGGGAGTAGGCAGGCTGATCCGTACAGCCAAGGACAAGGGGCTTGTCGTATTGTTAGATAATCGTGTAGTCAACAAACCCTACGGAAAAACCTTTCTCAGCGCACTGCCGGATGCACCCGTGAAGATTGTAAACCAGCCTGCTGACGGGAACCAGGGGCCAAGTGTCAGGTGACGGGTGTCAGGGCGGAAATCGCTTGCTTCATCAATTGCGCGGGCCACTGGCCAGGTGCGGTTGGCTCCTCACCAAGATAACCGTAGTTTAACAACGAGCCATGCTGCGCATAGAGCAGGCGTGAAACGGCACCAAGCTCTCCCATCCCCATCATGGACATCGGGTGGTCATTGCGCTGGAGGATGTGAGTACAGCGGGCGAAATCTTCCACGGTATGGTGCTGCACAGCTATTTTTACAATGTCTGCTTCCTCACTGAGATCGACCAAACGTTGCATCTCGAACTCGGCGGGAGTTTGCTCAAAGTTATGGTATGAAAGGATCAGCCCGACCTCTTGGCACCTGATCCGGTGGATTGCGGATTGCATTTCCTCATATGAGGCGAGCTCTACATCAATCCACGTCGCATGATCAGCCACTTCCAGTAGAAGTCCTGAGCGTTCGGCAGCACAAAGATCCTCCAAGCCACCTTCCGAGTGTGCACGGGCAGTGAACAGCAATGGAAAATCAGCGAAGCGATCCAGTTCGACTTTCAGCGCATCAACATGCTCCGCCATGCCATCGAGTCGGATTTCCAGAATGTCACATAACGAAGGCAACTCAACCGGCTGCACGCAGGCCAGTTGGTTCAACGTCGCAACAGAGCCCACCACTTGAGGGGTCTCGGGTATGGTCACGGTGCGCTCGCTCATGGCTGAATTATTAGTCCCATGCCCAATGATCTGTGTCAATCCCATGCGTATCCGGATTTATGTTACATTTTGGACTTTTGGAAATGAGCAAGGTGCGGCAGAAGTAATCTTGTCCGCAGGAAACGAAAGCATATAGGATTATGAGCAAGACATTGGGATTAGGATTGGCAGGATTCGGTACCGTTGGCACCGGCGTGTGGGAAACATTGCAACGTAACGCAGAGCTGATCTCTGACAGGTCTGAGGTGCGTGTTGATATAAAGCGCATCGCTGTGAGAGACATGTCCAAATCACGTCCGGAAGGCGCGCCTACCGAGCTTTTCACCACGGACTGGCAAGAAGTCGTCGCTGATGACTCCGTGGATATTGTCGTAGAACTCATCGGCGGAACAACAACCGCATTTGATATCGTTGCCGCAGCACTGAAGGCAAAGAAACCGGTAGTCACTGGAAACAAGGCACTTCTCGCAGAGCGCGGACAGGAGCTTTTCGCTCTGTCACATGAGATGAATACTCCGATTCACTTCGAGGCAGCAGTCGCGGGCGGCATCCCAATTATCAAGACGGTGCAAGACTCGTTTGTTGGCAATCGCATCCAGTCGATGGTTGGCATCATCAACGGAACGTCCAACTACATCCTCGAGCGTATGACCGATGCTGGACTCGGTTACGAGGAAGCACTCACAGAGGCACAGCAGCTAGGATATGCCGAGGCTGACCCAACACTCGACGTGAATGGCTGGGACGCTGCGCACAAGGCCATTTTGTTAGCTACTCTGGCTTACGGATTCATCATCGATCCAGAGAAAGTTTATGTGCGTGGTATCGAGCGGGTGCGTGGTATCGATATTGATTTTGCGAAACGGCTAGGCTTTGTCGTGAAGCTCCTGTGTGTGGTGCATGAGCATCCTGATGGCACCATCGAGCTACGCACGCAGCCATCATTTATTCCTCAGAGTCATGTGCTTTCCAGCGTGAATGGTGTGTTCAATGCTGTCGCAGTCCGCGGCGATGCTGCAGGTGAGTCGCTCTTTTATGGGCGCGGTGCAGGCAAAGACCCTACTGCCTCGTCCGTGGTAGCCGACATCGTGGAGGCCGCACGTGGTGAGGCTCACGACGGCTCACACCGTGGTTTCCTTCCCTACCAAGACAGCGGTCACGTCATGGCGATCGAAGACACGGAAACACCCTACTACGTGCGCTTTGATGTGACTGATGAAACTGGGGTGATTGCTAAGATCGCGGCCGTACTGGCGGACGCTGGTATCGGAATTGCCGGAACACACTCACCGGTGAACGCGGAAGAGCCTGACGCGGATTTTGTGGATATGGTTTTCCAACTGCACACCTGCAAGTTTGGCTTGCTGAAGGAGACACTGAAAAAAATCGAAGCCCTGAACTGCGTTAACTCACGTCCAGTGGTGTTCCGGATCGAGAGTTTAGGTTAGTCCGAGGTAAACACTTGCACAGGCCCCACACCGGAACCTCCTTGAACACTGCGGAGTTTATTGACGGCTTTTTGAATCGCTTCCACAGCTGCATCCACTTCATCCTGAGTCGTAAAAATCGACAGAGAAATACGCAGACTGCTTTTTGCCTGTGCGGGGGAGATCCCCATGGCGACTTGAACGTGAGATGGCTGCTGCTTTCCTGTCATGCAGGCACTTCCAGCGGAACATTGCACCCCGTATTCATCTAATAAAATAAGCAGACCAGCCGCTTCACAGCCAGCAAACGAGAGGTGACTAGTATTGGCTGTTCTGAACTCCAATGAACCATTTCGAGTAACCCCCTCGACCTCACTCAACAGACGTGTTTCAAGATGATCGCGTAGTTTTTCAATACCCGCATGATGATCATCATCGAGACGAGCTTTCATGAGCTGAGCGGCTTTTCCAAGTCCCACAATACCTGCAACATTCTCGGTGCCGCTACGGCGCCCTTGTTCCTGTCCTCCGCCCCGGAGCATGGGTTCGAAGCGCATTCCCGACCTGATGTAGAGGGCCCCCACCCCTTTGGGAGCGTGAAATTTGTGGCCTGAAATCGATAGAAAATCTATGGGAGTTTCCTTAACATCCACCGGTGTCTTTCCGACCGCTTGAATCGCGTCTGTATGAAATGGAACGCCTGCATCGTTCGCCAGCTCAGCCGCTTGCGCAATCGGCTGGATCACACCCGTCTCATTATTCGCCCACATCACGCTCGCCATAGCTGCACCACCCAACGCGGAACGATAAGCTTCAAGATCAAGTCTTCCATCGCTATCCACCCCTACATGCTCGACCGTCATTCCGTGTGATTCGACCAACGCATCTGCGTAGCGGAGAATAGCACTATGCTCAATGGCACTGGTTACGATCTTGTTTTTGTCCCCACGCTGATTAGCGAGAAATGCGAGCACGGCGTTATTCGATTCCGTCCCGCACCCAGTCATGACAATTTCATCTGGTGAGGCATTGATCAATGCTGCCACCTGCTCATGCGCCAACTCGATTGCCTCTCTCACTTTTTTTGCCGCCCGGTAACCACTCGACGGGTTATGCCAATGGTCGGTTAGAAATGGCATCATCGCCTCAAGCACCTCAGGGTGAACCTGGGTGGTCGCATTGGAATCAAGATAGATCATGGAGCGTTGATAACCTCGCATGGCTGCCGCTGCAAGCCGTCATCACCACCAACCCCAACCGCGGCGCGCCTTGCGTTTGTATTTTCCATCACCCACGCTGACGACCTCTACCCGGCAACGTGTCAGTCCCTGGGACTTAAAACCAAGTTTTTTAGCGGCACGGGGTGTAACGTCAATGATTCGGCCCGGGATAAACGGCCCACGGTCATTGACGCGCATCTTCAACGACTTGCCGTTCTTCAGGTTGGTCACTTTGACAACACAAGGCAGAGGCAAGGTCTTATGCGCAGCAGATATATCCCACGCCATGACTTTTTCACCTATCGCGGTGTTTCCGCGTTTCAGGCCGAAGAATTTACTTTCGTCATACCAGGATGCTATTCCTTCCTGCCGATAGGTAAGTGCCTGGTCAACCGACATCGGCTGGTAATGCACTCCGCGAATCGTGTAGCCTCCTGTCTTGTATCCTTTGTAACCACCACCTCCGCACGAAATCAGAGCCATGCAAAAAACAGGGAGAAATACGATCAGTGAAGATTTCATGCCAGATATACTACACTAATCTTAAGCAAAAAAAAGAAAAAGCGCAGCATCACCTGGTCTTGACCTAGGTCCTCATGAAACATATAAGGCGCACGTCGTCTTTAAACATATTACTTTTCCAATCACATCATGACACGCACCTCAATCGAAGGCTGGGCCAAGGGCTTTGTCGTTGTTCTTTTTCTCCTGTTCCTCTACGCGACTTATCGCGTCTGTGACATGATCGGCTGGTTCTAGGCCAACCATCCAGGCCATCCAGACTGATTGGGTAAGCACAGGGCTGCGATTCAATTGGGCACGTCCAAGTGCAAGCATCTAGATGCTACGCAAAAAAACACTCGCGGAAGTTATCCACGAGTGCTTTTTAAAAAGAATCAAAGCCGTATTACGTACCTCTCCAGTTTTTCTGCGGCACGTTGATGCTGTCGCCGGGGTACACCCTCACACGCATATGCTCGGGGTTCTTAAGATCATACTTGTAACGCTTGCCGTTGCGGTGGAGCTCTACCCGCCTGATCGATCCAAATGCATTCTCCCCACCAGCCGCTGAGAGAGCTTGGAACAGGGTCATGTTGCTGTCTCTTATACACATCTGACGCTGCCGACGAAGATTGTCGAGGGGGGGGGGGGGGGGGGGGGGGGGGGGGGGGGGGGGGGGGGGGGGG
>JARFPV010000477.1 GCA_029288115.1 Akkermansiaceae bacterium
ATTGTAGTCCTGTAACGCACCTGCGAGGATTTCGCTGGCGGAAGCACTTGTCTTATCGATCAATACAACCAGTGGACCAGTGTAGATGGGTGCTCTGTGAGACGAATCCTTAACTTCAACACGTCCTTGGTGATTTCGCACCTGAACCACGGGGCCACGGCCGGTGAAGAATCCGGTCATCCGGCGCACCTCTTCCAATGAGCCACCGCCGTTACCACGTAGATCGAGAATGATGCCCTCGACTTTTTCCTGTTTCAGTCGCTCAACGAGCTTCTGGATATCCGCGGAGCAACGAGTTTCCCAATTTTTGAAATCGGCATAGAATGCTGGCAAGCTGACCCAACCTAAGCGGCGCTTATTGCCATCTGCCTGCTTCATTTCGATGACCTCTGCCTTGGCCAGTTCATCCTTAAGCTCCACCTTGCCGCGCTTGATAATGATCATTTTGACCTCACCGGGAGCACCAGCGGCAGGTTCGACTTTGAGACGCACCTCGGTGCCTACTTTGCCCCGAATCATATCAACCACCCGGTCGAGCTTCTCGAACATGATGTCCTTCATTGCCTCAGGAGTGCCTGCATTGAGGTGATCCACGCCCACGATACGATCGTTCAGTTTGAGTTCGCCTTGTTTATCGGCAGGTCCACCAACCACGATGCCTGTAATCTTGGTGGCACCATCATCCTCGGCCTGCAGCATAGCACCGATGCCGACGAGTGCATTCTGCATTCCGGACATGAAACGTTCCATTTCCGACATGCTCATGTAATCGGTGTGCGGATCATAACTAAGGGCCACCGCGCTGAGAAATGCATCGGCAATATCCTCTTCGTTGGATGAATTGATTCCGTGGAGAATACGCTCGAATCGCAGTGAAATCATCTTGCCTGGAGCTTCCTTGCCCTTGAGGGGGTCTTCCTTGCCCTGTTCCTTGGCGAGTTCCGCAATCGAGTCACGGCGAAGTTGTTCACTCAGAAGTGCTTGTTCGACCTGATCATACCACAGGCTGCGGGCCTCGGCCTCGGTAGCGGGCCAGTCGGCTTTTTCCCGGTTCATGAGCACCTTGCGGTCGCTTGCAAATTTGAATGCGGTCTCGTCCTTCAATAGCTGCTGGGCATACTTGATGCGCGAATTCGCCCGCAAACGATAGATGGCGTGGATTTCCTTGGCGGCAGCCATCGACTTCCCGTCAATCAGGAGTTGGTGCAGGTTTTTCCCGTATTTTTTCCGCAAATTCTCGACATCTGATTTGAGGAAATAGTTTTTGTTGCGGTCGAGTGACTTGATGTAGCCATTAAAAAAGCGTTTCCCGAGCTTCTCATCAAAATCGTAATGCTCGTAGTGGGTGTTTGAGAGCAGCATGACCATCTGCTTGCCCACCTCGTCGAAATTGGTTTTTGCGCAGGCACATGTCACTGACGTCAGTGCAGCCAAGGCAGTGGTCGTGAGAAACTTTCTCAGGGAATGCTTTTTCATAAATAAAACAGCCGTTGAACGGCTCCACCCATCTTCGCCCCGAAGCGGGTATTTGTCTATCCATTTCCCCCGGTTTTTTGGAAATACAATCGTGTTACAGACCACAAACTTAAACTCGACAGCAGGCGAACAAATGCTACATCCCACGGCATGGACAACCCTGTGATTACTCTGGGCGAGCGTGGCGACAAGTCCGCGCTGGAAGAAAAGTGCGTACTTACTCCAAAATTCGATGCCGACGGTCTGATCCCAGCTGTGGCAATGGATGCTGAGACCAAAGAACCGTTGATGCTCGCCTACATGAATGAAAAGTCCCTGCTGATGACCCTCGAATTGGGTGAGGCGGTGTATTACTCACGCAGCAGGCAGGAAATCTGGCACAAGGGCGCTACCTCCGGGCATGTGCAGAAAGTGAAGGAAATCAGGACTGACTGCGACCAGGACGCACTGATCCTCTACGTCGAACAACTTGGTGCAGGTGCCTGCCACACAGGACGCAGCTCATGTTTTTACCGCAAGGTGAGCCTCGACGATGGTCGGGATCCTGCAGCACTGAGCTTCACGCAAGCCGATCTCACGTTTGATCCAAAGGCTGTTTACCACGACAAATAACATCCCATTCTATGAAACTAGTCGTTTTTGACTGCGACTCGACGCTCTCTGCCATTGAGGGTATCGATGAACTGGCGCGCCTTCGCGGGCCTGAGACCTTTGAGGAAATCGAAGCACTCACCAATGCGGCGATGAACGGTGATGTGGCGATCGATGAGATTTTTGCACGCCGATTGGAAATCATCCGACCAAGTGAAGGCGCCTGCCGTGAGGTTGGGCAAATGTACATCGAGCAAATCGAACCAACCGCAGAAGCCACTCTGGAAAAACTCCGGGCCGCGGGCTGGACACCTGCCATTGTCTCCGGCGGATTTACCCAGGTGATTGAACCTCTCGCCCATTATCTTGGAATAGCACGAGTCGAGGCTGTACCCCTGAAATTCAATGCGGACGGATCCTACGCAGGATTTGATGCCTCAGCCCCCCCAACACGCAATGGTGGAAAACCAGAAATCATCACGACCCTCAAGACAGAGTATCAGCCGGAACGTATCGTGATGGTCGGCGACGGCATTTCAGACCTGGAAACACAAAGCGAGGTCGATCAGTTCATCGGATTTGGCCGATACGCCGAACGCGAACGTGTGGCAGCTGAGGCAACTCACTTCATCAAAAGCCTCGATGCATTACCAGAGCTTCTGAAGTGACCAAGTTGCGCGGCATTGTACTTTTCATTCAATTTTGAGAAGCTATATTCGGCGCCTCTCATAGCCATCACGATGATCCGCATCATTACAGTCAGTTATCTGCTCATATGCCTCGGTGCCCTGCCGACCGTGGCACAGCCAGAAGAGGTGTATCTCATTCAGACTGAAGGCAACGAGCCGGCCGCTGCCGAATCCCCCACTCCATCGCCAGCCCCCGCTGTCCCGGGTATTACAGGAAAGGCACCTACAACCGATGGCGTTCGGATCACGGTACTCGGCTACCATGATTTTTCGAAGACCAAGAAAGCTACCGAGATGCTGCTACCTACGGCGACGTTCCGCAAGCAGATGGAAGCAATTCGCGATCTCGGACTGAACGTCATCACGATGGAGGACTTCATGGCGTGGAAACGTGGTGAGAAAAAAATCAAGGACAAGTCCGTGGTCATCACCATCGATGATGGCTGGAAGTCCGTTTACACCGATGCCTACCCCATCCTTAAAGAGTTCAAGTATCCGTTCACGGTTTTCCTCTACAAAAACTACGTCGGAGGCGGCGCAAGCGCCCTGACAACCCCGATGATCCGGGAGATGATGAAAAACGGATGCAGCATCGGCAGTCACTCGGTCTCCCATCCCTACCCAGCCACCGTTAAAGCTGAGCGCGCCAAGGGAGCTGATGAGTTTTCAAAATACCTGCGGAAGGAAATGGGCGACTCCAGAAAGTTCCTTGAGAAAAATTTCAGCGTCAAAGTGAAGACCTATGCCTACCCAGGCGGGTTTGTCACCGGAGAAATGCTGCCTATCGCTACCGAGGTAGGTTATGAGTTTTTATTTACGGTGCTGCCCGGCAAGACCACCCTGGCGACATCTAACTTCACTGTGCCGCGTTACATTATCCTAGGAACGCATGATAATATTTTCCGCAACGCCACGAGCTTCAAAGCGACCAGCACGAGTGAGGCTACCGATGGCGCGATTGTGCAGTCCACTCCTCACCCCGTGCAGCCTGAACCAGGCGCACTTATTTCTGACCGCTTGCCCACACTATCAGCGGATCTATCGAAGGTGAAAAATATCGACGTCGAATCAATCGTCATGCGTGTGGCTGGATTTGGCAAAGTCCCGGCCACCTTTGATGCATCCACCAAAGTCTTGTCATGGAAAGTCACCCGGCGCCTGCGTTCACGCACTTGCTCTGTCACCGTGCAGTGGCGCAACAAGGGATCAACCCAGTATGAAAAGCCGATGACCTGGGTCTTCCGCATCAACCGCGAAGCAGCTTACCAGCCAAAGAACCCTGTGGGTTCAAAATCCTAATTTCCAATCACTCATTCCCACCTCTCATGTTTTCAGCACTCTCTGACAGCCTCGATAAGACATTCCGCAATCTCCGCGGTGTTGGCAAAATCTCCGAAAAAAACATCACCGACTCACTACGCGAAATCCGCCTCGCGCTGTTAGAAGCCGATGTCGAATTCGGAGTCGCCAAAGAATTCATCGCCAACGTGAAGGAAAAAGCGATGGGCGAGGACGTCATCAAGTCCATCAAGCCCGGCGAGCAAATCGTTAAAATCTTCAACGATGAATTAACAGCTCTACAAGGCAGCGACGACGCTCCCCTGGACCTCAACCCCCCACCAAACATCAAGCTCAGCAGGAACAAATGAGCAGGTAAAACAACCACAGCAGGCAAACTGGCGCAGCTATTGCAAAAAAAATCCCGCCGCCCTATAATGAATGCCTGCAACCTCTATCTCCCACAAGCGAAAGATCAGCTCGCGAC
>JARFPV010000573.1 GCA_029288115.1 Akkermansiaceae bacterium
AGCTAATATCATTGCAAAATCATCCGTAGATACGAATGTGACTGTTATGAGAATGAATCAGGCCATCGCCCTTGGTGGGCTAGCTGTTGCAACCCTCATCCCAGTGGCACTGACGGCTGACCCCGACCCACCGGTCGAGAAAGCACCGGCTGTCGCGCTTGCAGAGGATGCTGCCGGGCTTGTGAAACAGCTCTCACACGATGATTTCATCACCCGGGAGGCAGCCACCCGAAAGCTTTGGGAGATGGGCGCCGAGGCTTTGCCTGCTCTGCGTGGCATTGCCGACGGTAAGGATCCGGAAGGGGCGGACCGCGCCAGCGAGCTCCTGCTCTATATCGGTGCCGGCGTGCTTCCGGACAGCTCCGAGGAAATCAAAGCGCTGGTTATTCAGTTTTCTCAAAGCGATGGGGATAAAAAACTCAGCATCCTACGCAAGCTCACCGATTTGGGGCAATGGCGTCAGGTCCTGCACCTTGCACGTATGGAAAAAGACGAGGAGACTCGCCGAAAAATGGCGGACCTTGTAAGGGTCACAGCCGGGCAGGCCGTACGCAAGGCCATCGTTGCCGGTGATCATAAACTGGCCGTAGAGGTGTTCGAGCTCATTGGAGATAGCGATCAGGCACTCATCATGCGTGCCTGGTATTACAAACAACGTGGCCAGCTAGCCGACCAGTTAGAGGCCGCAGCCGAAATGGATGGTGAAAAAGGCACCCGCTGGCGACTTGCCCTGCACCGAGCCGACGGCAATGTGACCGCAGCTCTCAAGGAAGCCCGTGTCATGGGTGACACCCAGCTCATTGCCGCTCTCCAGCTGTTGCAGGGTGATCCACTGCCTTGGCTCGTCGCCGATACACCCAAAGCAGGTTTGGACCCCATCGCAAGTCTCGCGCACCGGATCCAACTTGCCCATATGCGAGGCGATACAAAATCCGCCCGCACACTCGCGCGCGGACTACCGCCGTTGGCACGGTCAAACACCACTAACCACCGTGTGATCGCCGCTTTGGCAGGAAATGGATTCCGTGACTTGGCTGTCGAGGTGATGTCAAAGCACGAGCCGCTTTCCGCATTTATCTACTTTGATAATATGGAGGCTCCCGGGCAGGCACTCAGAATGTTGGGCATCCCAAATGACGCCAGTGCACCTTACCCGGACTGGGTTAAGAAAACAACGGCTCAGGCATTGGAGGACGAAGAATACAGTACGTACAGCAAAATCCTGATGCTCGGTGGCTTTCTGGCTCGCCATGGAGAGCACGAACATGTGCTCCCGGTGGTCAAGCCACTCATGGATGCCCTGGAAAAAGATGGGTCGGACGTGTGGTTTGACCTGATCTACTCCATGGCGATCTATGACCTCGGAAGAGAGGCACTTCACCTCGTCGAGCAACGCGGCAACGAGGACGGTGAGACAGACAAGGCGGTCAAAAAGATCTTCCGTAATATGCAGGATACTTCCGTGGTCCATATCTGGGAGGCACTGAAAAAACGCAACAACCTGGACATTAAAAAATCACTGCATCAGATAGCGATTCTCTCCGGTCTGCTTCAGGATACGGATAACGAGGTGGACGAACTTCAGGAATCCCTGCTTGCAGAAATAAAAGGAGACAAGGACGTTGATGAAAAAGCGCGCTACACCGCGATATTCGCCTTTGCCGAGACCCGCGGTGATGTAAACGCATGCGCAGCTATGCTCAAAGCCAGAAAAGGTGACGGCGTCTGGCTCAAGGCAAAACACTATTACGAGAAGGAGCTATTCAAGTGGGCGGAAATGGAGGACTACTATGCGGCAAAAGTGAAGGAGGACCCCAGCGACTACCGCAGTGCTGTTTACCTCTACATTGCACTTCGCAAGCAGGGTAAAGAGCAAGAGACGAAGGGTATGTTAGAGCGTGTGCTTTTACTCAGCATGGGTGACCCTGGCGTGTTGGGTTCGGTGGCATCAGAGTTTTACAAAGCCGGGTTCTTCAAGGAAGGCACAGAACTTTGGCAGCAGGCATTGCTCATTGCACAACCAGGAGACAGATACTTTGACAGTGCGTTGAGTTCCCTGGCAGAGCACCCACAGCATCTTTATGATAGTGCACAGTGGAATAAGTCCGCAGCGATTGCAGAGGCCAGTGTTCAGCTCAAATTACGTGGCAGCGGTGGCTTCAACATCAATGGGCTGCTACGTGCCCGGTTTAAGGCAGAGTTCGCCAGAGGTATGGCTCAGCTGCAAAACGGCAAACGCAAGCAGGCGCTCGTTACCCTCGATGCCGCTCGCAAGCTTGTGCCCGGAGACGGCACTCTGGCAGATCACTTTTTCCCCTCACTCAGAAAGGCCAATATCGGGAAAACTTACGATGAGTGGTTCAATGACAGCTACCAACATGTTGCCAAGGCCAGTCTGCTCTATCCCCGGTCACATAACACGCACAACACCGCTGCGTGGCTCTGCTCACGAGCTGTTAGTAAACTCGATGCCGCGTTGAAGCATTCCACTGCCGCCCTCAAAGAGCGTCCGCACCAAGGTGCCTACCTCGACACCATGGCGGAAGTCTGGTTCGCTAAAGGTGACCGCGCCAAAGCCACCGAGTGGTCCCAAAAAGCAGTCAATGATGCCCGCCGTTACCCACAGGGCGTCTTTAGGATGCGGAAGTATGTGTTTGAGAATTTCCAGCAGCTCCAGCTTCAACTCGACCGGTTCATGACCGCCCCGCTTCACAAGTAATGGGCTCGTGTAATTTGCTAGTATCCGGTTTCTAACACCCGAACATCGTCATCCATGCATCGCGTAATTCTTTTGCTCTCAATCATCCCGCTACTGGTGGCGATTATTCTGCGAAGGTTCAATGGCGACCGCATTCTACGGCGTGATGGCCAGGAGCTACTGACCAAACCCGCCGAGGACACAGCACGCAGAATGCTTGATGCAATGGGGCACGAAAACATCGAGTTGCTGCAGAGCAAGTCGCCATGGGCGGTACTTGGTTCATCGTCCGACAAAGCCGTTGAACTTCCCGATTACACAAAGGGTAAACGTCACCCGGGCACGGTTGAAAGTCACGCCCACGCTGCATTGCGCGTCGGTGTTTTTCTTCTTAGTCAGCGTGAGCCAACGCTAACTGGAAAACGTGAATGGGCGTTGCGGTTTGGTCACGTATTTCCTGTCTTCACCGTGATCTGTGTGATCTTCGCTCTCGCCGTCGGCAAGCTGCCCGCGCTCTGGGGGCTAAGTATCATCGTTGGCTCTCTCGGGCTTGCCGCCTGTGCCCAGGCACTCACCCTTGCTTGTGAACTACGTGCCGCCACATTAGCGTCCGTTGTACTAGAAAAAAAACGCATCTTCCCTCGCCTCAGCGAGGAAGAATTACTCGTGCCCGCCATCCGTGCTCAGGCGTGGCGAGCCATCGTCCCGGGTCTGCTCGCACGACTGATGTAAAATCGTTCGCCCGAGCTAAAACCAGATTCTTTACTCGCCACGACGTGCGGTTTTTGGTAAACACTTCCTAACTAATCGGGTGTTTTCGTTTCCTGACCCGACTTCTGACAACGCTCCCTGAAAAAATGATTTCCTACGATCGCGATCCGCAGCAGACCATCCCTGAGTCATCCGTCAAAATCATCGGTTTGGGAGGAGCGGGCGCCAACATGCTCGACCGCGCCGCACTCGATGGCATGACCGGTGCCGAAATGCTGTGTATCAATACCGACATGCGCACGCTCTCCAGCTCGGTGGCTGGGGAGAAAATCCAGATTGGCAAGAACCTGACCAAGGGGCTCGGCGCGGGTGGCGACCCGGAGCTTGGTCTGCAAGCGGCTCAGGAATCAGAAAACGAAATCCGGGACGCTGTACGTGGCAGGAAAATGATCTTCCTTTGCGTCGGACTCGGCGGTGGAACAGGCTCAGGTGCCGCGCCGCTCATTTGCCGCATTGCGCGTGAGGAGGACGCTTTTGTCGTGGTTTTCGCCACCATGCCATTTGGCTTTGAAGGTCAGCGCCGCCGTGATCAGGCAGAGACAGCCCTCAACGAGCTCGCTGTGCTCGCCAACGCATTGGTCACCTTCGATAACGGCCGCATGGGTGAGCTGGTGCTTGCCAAACAGGGGATTCACGAGGCGTTTGCCGCTGCAGACCGGATGATCTCCGAGTCGATCAAGGCGGTGACCCGACTTGTCGTGCGCCCCGGACTGATCAACGTAGGACTTGATGACCTGATGACTGCGCTAAAGACGACACGTTCACGTTGTCTGTTTGGCTCAGGCATTGCCGATGGCGAAAACCGATCGCAAGTGGCGCTTGAGAACGCTCTGACGAGCCCATTGCTGGACAAGGGAAGCCTGCTTGAGGACGCGACCACCGTGCTGGTTCACATCTGCGGCGGTGAGAGCATGACGCTTTACGAGGTCGAGCTGCTGATGCAGGGGCTCTCGAAGTATGTGCCGGATACTGCGCATGTGCTTTTTGGTGCTGCGGTGGATCCCGCGATGAAAGACACTCTGAGCGTTACACTCGTAAGCGCACTCCCCGAGGATAAATTAAATCCGGTGGAGCCTATCAGACAAGATCCGGTGGAAGAGCCTGAAGACCCGGAGTTACCGGAGGAGACCGAGTCCGATGACTCAGATGAGGAGGAAATCGCAGAGGCCGCCCGCATGGCGGCAGCAAGTATCGATGCCACCATTGATACTCCGGAGGACGAGGAAATCATGGAACCCAGCGAAGGTTTTGGTCCATCCGATGAAGAAGAAACTCAGGAGGAAGAAAACACATCCTCGTCAGAATCAGAGCCGGAATCAGATGATCCTGATGTCGACATCGACGACTTGCCCGAGATACCTGAATTTGACCAAGACGATAAGTCCTTTTTCAGTCGAGTAAAAAGAATCCAACCCCCATTTGCTGAAACGGGCAATGAGGAGGGTTCAACAGAACCGGAAATCAACATCGTGGACGAGGATCCGCAGGATATCACCGAACCCACTGAGGTGGATGAACCTACGGTCGAAGAATCACCACCGCCGCGTCGCCGTAAGCGCGAGCGTGACAGTGGCACCAGCCAGCCGGAACTAGAACTCGATGGCGGGCCCAAGGGTAAGTTTGAAGGAGGTAGTCCAAACTTCCATGAGGGTGAGGACCTCGATGTGCCCGCATTTCTGCGGAAAAGGAAGAAGTAAGACACGGGGAATCCTTTCTTGCCGCATCGTTCGTTGGCTGATAAATCACGGACGTCATGACAAATCTCGCTACAGTTATCATTCTTCTCGTCTGCGCAGGCCTGGGCTATGTGATAGAGCCCATGTTCATTTCGGGACTGAAACAAAAACCAGCCAAAAAGGTGGTAGATAAGCCTGAAGACAATAGTCCCAACACCGCCGAACCCAAGCAGCCCGCGACACCACCAAGCTCCGGAATTCAAGTCGATCTAAGTAAGATCGCCAAGGAGGACTTTCCGGAAAAAGTGGCACTCAAAGTTCCGTTCACCATCTCTGATGCCGAGAGCGGTGTGACCGTGCAGTTAAAAGCAGGCAGCATGGTCAAACCCCTCAGCCTCGAAGGCACGGATCTCGTCATCCAGCCCGCACTGATGCCGATCAAAAGCCGGATCAACGTCGATAAAACCAACTTCAAGGAGCTTGCCGTGCCGAAAATGATCGAGCGATTGCAGAATACCGTGGCAAAAAATGATCCTGAACCCACTCCGCCAAGCCAGCCAGACCCTGAGCCTACTCCGCCAAGCCAGCCAGATCCTGAACCAGAGCCAGCACCAGCCACCAAGATCGACGAAGCCGCAATCGTCGCCCTACTGAAAAAGGACGTCGAGGCAGGTAAGGTCACGGAGTTTAAGGCAAACCAAGTCACCGAATGGTTAGCTGGTGAGGACACTGAATTCGATGGCAAGACGTACCAGACCGGGCGTGTCACCTTCAAAGCTGAAACCATTCTCGGTGTGCAGGAGCACGAGGCAATCGCCCTGATCGAGGGAGGTAAGATCTACAAATGGATGTGGGCAAAGACCAAACTTGAGATGCGCTAACCAAGGATGATCCTATGCGATTGTTCCTGTTAGCATTGGTTTTCGCAATTTCTGTAGCCCCCTTGCCAGGGGCAAATAAAAAACCTAACATCCTCTTCTGTATTGCCGACGACTGGGGTTGGCCTCACTCGCCGCTCTATGGCGACAAGGTGGTGAAGACCCCCACCTTTAACCGTATCGCCAAGAACGGCGTGCTGTTTAACCACGCTTTTGTTTCGTCTCCTTCCTGCACACCATCGCGCAACGCGGCTCTCACCGGCAAGTACCACTGGCGGTTGAAGTCAGGCGCAAATCTTTGGAGCCAGTTTCCCGCCGGAGAGGCTACTTATCCACGACTGCTGGAAAAAAACGGATACTACATCGGCTGCTACCGTAAGGCATTTGGCCCGGGCAAAGATCTTCCTCGCCCGGTGGCTGGCGACAAAGTGCGTAGCGTCGAAGAGTTTTTTTCCAAACGACCCGAGGGAAAACCTTTCTGTTTCTGGTTTGGCACTTCTGATCCGCACCGGGGCTATAAAAAGGGTTCGGGGATCGCAAGCGGCATGAAGTCAAAGGATGTGCAGCTGCCACCCTACTACCCGGATACCGAGACCGTGCGCAGTGATATATGTGATTACTACCTCGAGGTGCAGCGCTTCGACCGCGAAGTCGGTGAGCTGCTCGATCGACTCGAAAATATGGGTGAGCTCTCTAACACAATCGTGGTGATGACCGGAGACCACGGCTGGCCATTCCCGCGTGGGAAAAGCAACCTCTACGATTACGGAGCGCGGGTGCCTCTTGCCATCATGTGGGGTGACACACTGAAGAAAAACCGGGTGGTGGATGACTTTGTCAGTTTCACCGATTTCGCCCCGACTTTTCTTGCCGCCGCTGGAGCCGAGATCCAGACGGACATCAATGGGAGAAGTTTGCTTCCCATCCTGCAGTCCACCAAACAAGGTTGGGTGACCAATACCCGCAAGCATGTGATCTTTGGCAAAGAACGTCACGTGCCATGCCAGGAGAAAGGCACCGGCGCTGCACCATGCCGGGCAATCAGAACCAAGGACTTTCTCTACATCCATAATTTTTTCCCCGAGCGCTGGCCAGCGGGTGCTCCGAAAGGTGAAATCAGATCCAATTGGGCAGACTGCGATAATGGTCCGACGAAATCCGAGATAATTAAAATTCGTGACACTCCGAAGGGCAAAAAGCTCCACCAGCTGTGCTTTGGTAAGCGCCCCATGGACGAGCTCTACGACGTCAGCAAGGATCCACACCAAATCCACAACCTTGCAAAAAGCCCGGAGCACGCCGAGATATTAAACAAGCTCCGCGCGCAGCTGATGAAAGAACTGAAAACCACAGGCGACCTCCGGATCGAGGGCAAAGGTGCCTTT
>JARFPV010000627.1 GCA_029288115.1 Akkermansiaceae bacterium
CCTATATTGCGGGTGAGGTCGGTTTGAAGCTCTGCCTCGCCCGGAAGCACCGCACTCATCTGCGGTGTCAGCAAGACATCATCAAAAGAAAGTCCAAGTGAGATTTGCGCCATGAGCAAGTCAATAGAGGCACCCGTCCCATGACAAGTGCAAATCCTCGCACAATGTCATTTTTTCATACCATTCGATTAATCACGGCCGTAACGATCCCTGAACTGCTTAAGCAGATCTTCCACTTTCTCGCGATCGTTATCGGTCACAGTGTGCGGAGTAGGCGTTGGGGCTGGATCAGTTTCAGCAGAAGTCTGAACCGGCTCTGACTCCACCTGAGGCTCGGGTTGAGGTTCGACCTGAGGAGGCTCGGCTGGTTGGAACGGAGACTGCGCGGGGGCAGAGGTATCAATACTGAACGGTGAGTTTACGACATTTTGTGGCGGCACCTCGAGCGGCTCGGTAGGAGGAGTGGCTGGGGCCTGTTGTGCAAATGGCTGTGGAATATCCGGCTGCTGTTCTTGATAGACTGGCGGCTGCTCGGATGGAGGCGGATCGGATACGGGTGGCGCAGGCGACTGCTTAGCCTGCTCAGCAGGAGCAAATGGTGATGGCTCGTCTGCAGCAGGCTGTGATTGTTCCTGGCTGGTGTCCTGTTCCTGTTGCGCAAACGGCTGAGGCAGATCTGACAGGTCAGGCATTTCCTGTTCACCGGTATATAAATCTTCGGTTCCAGGCTCAGCCCTGATACTTGAAATCAATTGCTCAACCTCGTCTTCTTCGGCAGCAATTCCCTCCGGCTCCGGTATGCGTTCTTCGGCCGGTTCAGTTGAAGCAGGCTCTGAGGTGATGGTAGTTGGATTATCTGGAATGACGACTTCGGGCGGGTGCAAGTCGGCAGGAACCACGGGTGGAACTTCGACGGACTGATCAGCAAGCGAAATGGGCTCCATCACAGGATCAACCAATGCACCTTGGCCATCATCTTCCATAACGGCAACTTCCGGCCAAGCATTCCTAGCACATCGAATGACACCTCGAGCATAGATCACTCCGGAATCGAAATCCAACTCTTCGGCAATCGATTCAGCCATGTCCCCCGCCCTGTCACGAAGCATCGTCATAGCAACCTCTTTGTCCATCGGTTCGAGATCGACCACGATATCGCTGAGTCTGTCCTTAAGGCCGCATGGAATGCGTGGCAGGAATGCGGTTTCCCATACATCGCCATTAACGCTGATAATCAGAGCGAGTTTTTCACACGATTGATGCAGAGCGTTCAGGAAAGTCGCTACCTGGAGCGCCGCTTCAGGATTACTGGAAAAACCTTCCACCTCATCAAGAATGAGCACTGGTGAGGTGACCAATCCGGTCAAGTTAAGCAATGCGACTAACTTTTCATGCATGTCCGTCTCAACATGATCCCCTGAGAAAACCGTTTCAAACAACGAGCTATTCCTTGTCGCCTGATCAACCGGCGCTGAGCTATAACGGAACAATAACTCGACCCACCAGGCGACTGGACGGAATCCAGCGTGCGTGCGTTCAGCGAGCTCTGCCGTCAACCTAGGCCCTAACAGAGTAAAGTTAGCCATCGCCCAACGTGCCGTAACGGCTTCCTCGTTATGAAAGTCAAATGTCTCTACAGGTCTGGTTTGAAGTGCCTGAAGCGCGGATTCACGATCCTGGCTCGGGACCTCTCCGGATTTAACCAATGGTTCAAGACCACATGCGAGAATTCGCCGGGCCAATAGATCAAGCACTGTCAATCCTCCGCCCGCGGGCAAAATTCTGGAAAACCTGCGCAATACCGCATCCAGTACCGACTGCGCGTCCAGATCCTTCCCTTTACTTGGCTCAAGTGGAATGAACTCATGGCTATGAGCCACGCGCTGATGGAGGCGCATTAATAGATGCGTCTTCCCAAACCCAGCTCTTGGTGATCGCAGCAGGATCATCCGCCCTCTATCATGTGCCCGGGATGTCAGCGCCTGGGTCAATTTTTCCAACGCATCGGCATTGACTTCCTCGGTAACTACATGGGGCACGCGGCCCAGCATTTCAAATGCATGATCGAACGGGTTAGCGGGGGTATTTCCTGTCTGGATAGCCATGTTGATTAAAGTATGTGTAATACTGTCGCTTTTGCACGTATTTACAAGACGGATTTTTACATGACTCCATGATTCCGTCACCTAGAAAAAAATCATTCTTTTCCTCTCTCGACAAAATAAAACACGCCCCTAGCTTCGCTAAGTCATCAACTGCCGATATGGCAACGATTCACAACACAGGATTAGCCCCAGAATAAACACCACTACCGCCCCGCTCTTTTTTTCACCACCAGAATACCATGGACACCACAGACGCCACGCCACCAACCCCTACCGAATCCGCTACTCCCGAAGAAGCAGATACCAATAACGACAGCGCCACGACTCTGCCGCCGGATGACGTGGCTGCCATCGACCAGCTTGGACGTGTCTATCAGGAATTCAAAGACGAGATCGGCAAGGTCATCATCGGTCAGGAAGATGTTGTTGAACGCCTCGCCATCTGCCTCTTTTCTCGTGGTCATGCCCTACTCATGGGGGTTCCCGGTCTTGCAAAGACCTTGCTCGTTTCCTCAGTAGCAGAAACGATGGATCTCACCTTCAATCGAATCCAGTTTACTCCCGACCTGATGCCTGCGGACATCACCGGAACCGACATCATTCAAGAAACCGATGCCGGTCACCGCGAGTTTGAATTTATTCAGGGACCCGTCTTTGCCAATCTCGTGCTCGCTGACGAGATCAACCGGGCTCCGGCCAAAACCCAGTCCGCGATGCTCGAGGCGATGCAGGAAAACATGGTCACTGTTCTCGGTAAAACCTACAAGCTGGACAAGCCGTTCTTCGTACTCGCGACTCAGAACCCCGTTGAACAAGAAGGAACCTATCCGCTACCGGAAGCCCAGCTTGACCGCTTTATGTTCCTGATCGATGTCGATTATCCAAGCCATGACGAGGAATTGCGAATTGCTCGCGAAACCACAGGAACCGGGAAAGCCGCCCTCAACCATATCCTGAATGGCGAGCAAGTGCAGGAATACCAGGATCTCGTCCGCCGAGTTCCAGTTCCCGATCACATTTATGAATACGCCGTTGAGATCGTGCGTAAAACACGCCCAGGCACAGAAGCCGCCCCCGACTGGATTGGTGAATACGTCGGCTGGGGCGCAGGTCCTCGGGCTGTGCAATACCTCATCCTCGGAGCCAAGGCTCGCGCCGCTCTACACGGATCTTACATGACACGCCTCGAGGACATTGAGGCAGTCACCAGACCTGTGCTCAGCCACCGTGTGCTGACAAACTTCGCAGCCGAGTCCCAAGGAATGACTGCCACTAAAGTCGTAGACCGTCTCGTCGAGGAAATGCGGGAAGACTAATCGATGAAGTACGACTTCCTAGACCCTAAAGCACTCGCCCGACTTGGCGCGATTCCGGTGGAGGCGCGCCAAGCCATGACCGGCAACGTCGCTGGACGGCACAGATCTCCACATCGTGGATCTTCTGTGGAATTCGCGGAATACCGGAAATATGTGCAAGGTGACGACACCCGCAGATTGGACTGGAAAGCCTACGCCAGATCGGACCGCTACTACATCAAGGAGTTTGAAGCGGACACCAACCTACGTGCTTATTTTGTCCTGGACGCCAGCGGTTCGATGGGATTCAGCGCAGAGGATGATGCGAGAATCCAGTTTGCCCGCAAACTGGCTGCCACCCTCTCTTACTTGATCGTCGACCAAGGTGATGCTGCGGGTCTGTCTGTTTGCCAGGAAAAAATTCATCTGGAAATCCCCCCTACACGCCGCGCTGCACACCTTAACCACATCTTTGAAGTCCTTTCAAAAACCGAGCCCAGCGGAGAGACCGGATTGGTCGAGGCGTTGCACACCATTGCCGAAAAAGTGGGCCAACGTGCGTTGGTGATCATTATGTCCGATCTATTCTGCGATACCAATGCACTAGGCGATGCCCTGCAGCACCTTCGCTACCGCAAACACGACATTGCTGTTTTCCACATGCTCGACAAACAGGAAATTGAATTCGACTTTGAACGGCCGCACCGTTTTGTCGACATGGAGGACAAGACCGCTGTTGTAGCAGAGCCAGTACTTATAGCGGACGACTATCGTCAAGCGATGCGCGACTTCATGCAAGCCGTGCGCATTAAATGCCATGACGTGCATGCTGACTACCATCTCATCACCACCGATCAGGACTATGAGGAAATCGTACACAATTTCCTAACAACCCGCCTCCCGAAAAAGGGACGAAAGTAACCCTCCATTCCTAACTTTTCAAGCAATCCGTGTCCTTTCTTCAACAGTCGCTCCTATGGGGGCTTTTTGCAGCCAGCATTCCGGTCATTATCCACCTGCTCAATCGCAGGCGGCACCGCACAGTCAAATGGGCGGCTATGGAGTTCTTGCTCAAAGCAACCCGTGAGTCACGTGGCAAAAAGAAACTCAAGTATCTTCTTATCCTCGCATGCCGGACACTTGCGATTGCCGCCTTGATTTTTGCCATCGCACGCCCACTGGTCGGAGGTTTCCTTGGCTGGGGTGGCGCTAAAATCGACACAGTGATCCTGGTGCTCGACCGCTCTGCCAGCATGGAACAACAAGCAAAGGGCAGCCGTGTCAGCAAACGCGTCAGCGCTCTCGCAAGTGTGCGCAAATCGCTTGAGGGGCTAAACAATCCACGGCTTATCCTGATCGACAGCGCAACAGGTGTCGCGCAGGACGTGCCATCACCAGATGTGTTAGAAGAGCTTTCCTCTACAGCTGCCACAGATACACACGCATCAATCCCCTCACTTATATCGTCCGCCATCGACTACGTTTTGGACAAATCTCCGGGGCGCACCGAGATCTGGGTAGCATCCGACATGCAGGTTTCGGACTGGGCACCCCAACAAGGTCGATGGGAAGCCATCAACACCGGACTCAAGGATCTGCCACAAAAAACCACCTTGCGTGTGCTGTCGCTGGCATCTCCTCCTGAAAACAACATGGCCATCCGAGTGTTAGCATCGCGCCGCAAGGCTAACGAACTCGTGCTCGACCTGGAACTGGTTCGGTCTGAATCTGAAGGTGCGGCGGCGATCCCTATCACCTACAGCGTCAACGGCACCCGCACGGCGGACAAGGTGACCATCAACGGTCAGTCCTACCGTTTTCAAAAGCGACTTCCTCTCGGAAAACTCGATGGCAATGGTCATGGGTTTGTTTCCATCCCGTCCGATACCAATGTACGCGACAACGTCTCATTCTTTGCCTACGGGGAGGACTCTCCCACGCAGACCTATATCGTTTCCGAGGGTGGAGAGACAACCGACTGGTTAGCGCTTGCATCCGCACCTCCTGGATTGGATCGCAGCAAGAGTGTCAGAATGACACCTGGAAGCGCACATGAGATCGATTGGCAGAGCGCCTCTCTCGTTGTCTGGCAAGCCCCACTCCCTGAAGGACCTGTGGCCCAAGAACTAACACGCTTCATCGAAAGTGGTGGTGCTGCCTTGATTTTCCCACCACGTGGCGAATCGGATGTTGCTTATCTTGGAATCAACTGGGGTGATCAATCAATCTCCCCGCGTGGACAATATTTCATCATCGATGAATGGGACGAGGCCGATGGACCATTGAGAAACGGACTTGAGGGAACCCGTATTCCTGTACCCAAACTCAAATCCATCAAACGCCGCGCGATCGAGGGTGATGCAACTCTACTCGCGAGCTGGGATGACGACCAACGATTTCTAGTGCGTCGAGTAATAGGTGACGGCACTGCTGTTTTTATCAGCACACTTCCCGACTACACATGGTCCAACCTTGCCGATGCCGATGTCCTACTCCCTGTGGTGCAACGCATGATCGCCAAGGGTGACACCAGATTCGGTTCTGCCTTCGCTGCCATAGCCGGCAGCAAAAAAGCTCAAACCACAGAGGGAGAAATCAGATCACGGCTCGACACACATGCCAAATCAAATTCATCCAACGCACCCTACGAAGCAGGTGTCTGGAAACTGGGCGACCGATTGCTTGCCACCAACCGACCTAAGTCTGAGGATCAGTGGCAGATTCTAACTTCCAACAATCTCAACTCATTGTTTGAGGGCACCTCATTCAAACTGTTTGAGGACAAAGGCCAATCTGACTCACTCGCCCGTGAAATCTGGCGAGCATTTCTTATTGCCATGCTCGTGTTCCTCATCACCGAAGCCATTCTTTGTCTTCAGCCGAAGGTAAAAAAATCCAAGTCCTAAACTTTAAATCTCAAGCACTTGAATTTCTCAATTTCAAACCTGACTTTCTCCCCCACTCCAGCAACGTTCTGGATCGGCCTGCTTGCGCTTGCAGTCATTATTTTCCTCTGCATCACTGCGGTTCGACGCTCGGCGCGGCCAAAGAGAACGTCTGGACTTGAAGCACTGCGCTTCATCTGCGCTCTGATCGCCGTGTTGATGCTTTGGCAGCCTGAATGGCGCGTGGTAACGGATCCCGACAGCAAACCTGAAATTGCCATTCTATACGATGCCTCGCGTTCGACCACGACAGCAGATGCCGTCCTGCCTTCCGAACTAAGTGCTAACCAGGAAGTAGTCACCCGTGAAGAGTGGATTAAAAAGGTTCTTGAAAGCGATTCTTTCACCAAACTCAAAAACGACAAAGAAAACCGCGTATTCATCCAGCCATTTTCAGCACCACCAGAAGATGCTGATCCCGCCACACTCGCACTTTCTGGCACAGACATTCATGAGGCAATCGACACCCTCTTGGAGGAGCACAACAATTTGCGTGCCGTCGTTCTTCTGTCGGATGGTGACTGGAACGTCGGCAAGGTTCCTGTCGCTGCTGCCCAGAAAATGCGCAGGCGTAGTGTCCCCCTTTTCGCGCTTCCAACCGGTAGCGATGAAAGGCTTCCCGATCTGGACATCTCGAATGTCACAGCACCCACCTATGGTATCGTGGGTGAAAACGTACAAATACCCTTCACAATCAACTCTTCACTTGACCGTGACGTCCGCACGCTGGTCCGACTACGGGACGCAAAAACCGGTATAGAACGCACCAAAAGCATCACCATTCCAGCCAACGGTGAGTATTTTGATTCCGTCCTGTGGCGCCTCACCACGGAGGGAAGCTCAACCTTGGAGTTATCCATTCCTGTTGCCAATGGCGAGATGGTGGCGAAAAACAACAAACGCAAATTTAACATCGCAGGACGTAAGGAATCACTCAATGTGCTCGTCATCGAGACTTGGCCACGCTGGGAATACCGATTCATCCGCAATGCACTCTATCGCGACCCCGGCGTAACGGTGGATTGCCTGCTCCTGCATCCTCAACTCGGGTTGGGCGACGGTCCGGGCTACATCCAGAAATTCCCCGACAAACTCGATGACTTACATAAATACGATGTCGTCTTCGTTGGTGACGTGGGTATCGATCATTCAGGAGTTCAGGGCCTCACAGAGGATCTAGCCAAGCTTCTAAGAGGACTGGTTGTGCAACACGCACGTGGCAGGGG
>JARFPV010000647.1 GCA_029288115.1 Akkermansiaceae bacterium
CACGGGCGTCGACACCGTCGGGTTCGGGCGGGCCCGGAGCGAATAGGGCGCGATCGTGGTCTTGTGCAGTGCGTTCTGGCTCCAGTCCACGAAGATCTTCCCCGGACGCTGCGCCTTGGCCATCACGGTCGTCACCCGACCGGGAAGTTGCCGCTCGAGGACCTGGCCGACCGCCAGCGCGAAGTCGGCGGCACCTTCGTGTGTCACGCCGGGCGTGTTCAGCGGGACGTACATCTGGAGCCCCTTGGAACCCGACGTCTTGCACCAACCGCGCAGATCGACCGACTCGAGCACCACCCGGGCGGCGAGTGCGATCTCACAGCACTCCTGCATCGCCGCCGGCGCGCCGGGATCGAAGTCGAACACGAGCGCACGCGGCTCGTCGAGATCCTCGGCGAGCGCCATCGGGGCATGGAGTTCGAGCGCAGCCATGTTCGCCGCCCACACCATCGCCGCCGTCTCGTCGATCCGGCAATACTCGATCCCGCCCTTGCGGTCGCCCGGGCCGAGCGCCACCTCGACCCAGGGTGGCCGGTGGCCAGGGCAGCGCTTCTCGAAGAAGCCGGTCGTGTCCGAACCGTCGGGATAGCGCCGGAACGTGAGCGCCCTGCCGGTCAGGTGCGGCACCGCCACCGGAGCGATCCTCGCCATGTAGTCGATCACTTGGGCCTTGGTGAACCCACTCGGGTAGAGGACCTTGTCGAGGTTGCTCAACGAGAGCCGGCGCCCCTCGATCTCGATCTCGACCGACGAGCTCACGCTCAGGCAGACTTCTTCGCGGCTGCCTTGTTTTCAATAAGGCCTTGGATCACCTGTGATGGAGAGGACTTGATGCCACCCTTGTAAACGTTTCCGACAAAACCATTCAGGGAAAGCTCATCACCCTGCTTGAGAGTGACACCATTTCCGGTGAGGGTTTTCTTGGAGTAGTCGATGGTCATGTTGTGAGCACCGCAGACGCAAACCTTACCCATCTGGCGGGCAACGAGAGCAGCGTGTGAGGACGCCCCACCTTCTGTGGTGAGGATACCTGCAGCAGCGATCATTCCACGAAGGTCTTCCGGAGAAGTAGCCTGGCGGACAAGGATGACGGACTCGCCCTTGGCTGCAGCAGCGACGGACTCCTCAGCCGAGAAGTAGATCTTACCTGATGCGGCACCAGGACCGGCAGGAAGACCGCTGCCTACTTTCTTGGCAGCTTTCTCACCTTTGGTGTCGAAAATCGGTGCGAGGAGGTGACCGAGGTCGTCAGCAGGGATACGGAGGATGGCCTCTTCCTTCTTGATGAGGCGCTCCTTGACCATGTCGAGAGCGATGTTCACAGCGGCAAATCCGGTGCGCTTACCGTTACGGGTCTGCAGCATCCAGAGCTTGCCTTCTTCAATTGTGAACTCAACGTCCTGCACGTCACGGAAGTGCTTCTCAAGAACCTTACGGATTTTAAGAAGTTCCTTGTGTGACTTAGGAAGGTCCTTGGCCATCTTGGCGATTGGTTTCGGTGTGCGAACACCTGCAACAACGTCCTCACCCTGGGCATCGATGAGATACTCACCGTAGAAAACGTTTTCGCCAGTGGCGGGGTCACGTGTAAACGCAACACCCGTTCCGGATGACTTACCGGTATTACCGAAGACCATCGCCTGCCCGTTAACAGCGGTGCCCCATGCTGCTGGGATACCGTACTTCTGACGGTAAACGATCGCGCGGTCGTTGTTCCATGAGTTGAACACGGCATTCACAGCTCCGATGAGCTGGTCGCGTGGATCCTCTGGGAAATTCTTACCGGAGCGCTTTTTGATGAGTTTTTTGAATTCGGCAACAACCCACTGGAGTTGCTTGGCGGAGAGACCGGAGTCGTCTTTGACTTTGGCTTTTGCCTTGGCCTCATCGAGGATCACCTCGTATGGATCGTGGTGCTCACCAGCTTCGGCTTCGACTTCCATCACAACGCTGCCATACATCTGGAGGAAACGGCGATAGGAGTCCCAAGCAAACTTGGCATTGCCAGTCTTCTTGGCGAGTGCCTCAACAACTTCATCGTTGATACCGAGGTTCAGGATGGTGTCCATCATGCCGGGCATGGATTCACGGGCACCGGAGCGGACAGAAAGAAGAAGTGGATTCTCGAGGTCACCAAACTTCTTGCCCATGACTTTCTCAACCTTGGCGATGTTGGCCTCGATTTCTGCGTTGAGAGTTTTCGGGTAAGTTTTCTTGTGGTCGTAGTAGTAGGTGCAGACCTCGGTGGTAATGGTGAATCCAGCGGGAACTGGGATTCCGATGAGGCCCATCTCAGCGAGGTTAGCACCCTTACCTCCGAGGAGGTTTTTCTGGGAGCCGTTACCGTCGGCTTTACCGCCTCCAAAGAAGTAGACGTGTTGTTTTGATTTGCGGGCGGCTGCCTTGCGGGCAGTTTTCTTGGTGGCCTTTTTAGCGGCCTTACGTTTTGTAGCCATCGTGATGGTAGTTGTTATTTTCTTGTGTGGTCTTGGCGGAATGACGGCGGTTCGCCGCTCATCCCAGAAAAACGGAGGCGCAATGTATCAAGGAGACTACGGTGGTCAAGCCACCCTTGCAGGTTTTTGCGTCTTGATTCTCAACAGGATATCCACACGAGATCAAATCATGACGTCGTTATAACGACCCACACGGATCACCAGTCGCGAAGCGCAATCATGGGTAGCACTGTCAACATCACGATAAGGGCCAACAAAATACCCATTTTCACGTAATCGATGAACCGATATCCTCCCGGGCCCATGACCAGCACGTTAGCGGGATGCGAGATAGGACTGGTGAAACTCGCTGAGGCAGCCATCGCAACTGCCATAATGATCATATGTGGCGGAATGCCGAAACGCCCTGCAGCATCGATTGCAATCGGCGCCATGATAAGCACCAAGGCTGTGGTAGGTACTATCGTTGTTGCCAAGGCCGTGACGATATAAAGTCCAATGATGATCCCCCAGGCACCAAACGGCTGGGCAACTGCCGCCACGCCCTCTGCAATCCACTGGGCTGCGCCCGATTCCTGCATTGCTGTGCCAAGAGGAATCATGCAGGCAATCAGGAATACCGATTGCCACTCGATGGAGCGATACGCCTCATCCATGCTCAGGCAACGTGAGCCGACCATCACAACCACACCTGCGATCGCTGCCACTGCGATGGGCAAAACACCAAAAAGCACCAGCATCACGACACCCAACATCACCGCCGAAGCAACAATCGCCTTGTTCTTGGATTTCACACCTTCCGCATCACGCGTGGTGCGGGTGAGCACTAAAAAATCAGGGTCTTTCGTTAGGTCCTCAATACTCTCACGAGAGCCGGTAAGCAATAAAGCATCGCCGAACTCGAGTTTGGCTTTCCAGAGATAATTCGTCAGTGCCTTACCCCGGCGCCAAATCGCCAGAATCTGCAAACCGTAACGCTTTTTAAATTGCAGTGATTTGACTGTTTTGCCCACCAGCGTGCTTTGCGGAGAGAGCGTGACCTCCGTGTGTCCGATTTCATTCCTCTCCAGCGGGTCAAGTGTATCCTCCTCGCTCATCTCAAGGCTCTGTAACCCACCTAGCAAGGATGCGGTTTCCTTGCTGCCATGAACCAACAGTTTATCACCTTCCTCAAAGACATCCTTACCCGTCGGAAAATAGTTTGATCCTGACTTCCTGGCAATACCGACAACACGGAGGTGCAATGTTTCCCGGAGTCCACTCTCAGAAAGCTTCATTCCTGTTAGATAAGACTGATCGGGAATCCCCAATTCAAACAGGGTCTCATCCTCCGGATACACTTCATCAATCCGCGTGCCATCCAATCGCTCAAGCGATGAGAAACCTGCAGCTTGCTCATACTTCTCTATGTGCTTTTCCCGTGTCTCAACCAGCAACCGATCACCTGTTTCCAGTTTTTCCAAAGCAACGTTGCCCCGCATCACCTCGTTTCCACGACTCACTGCCAGGATGTGCCCTGAATACCGGTGGGAAAAACCCGTGTCCCTTACACGCTTGCCTACCAGATCAGAGTCGCTCGCTAACGTTGCCTGAAGAAAAACGACATGCTGAATCGCAAGCAGTTCGGTAATTTCCCGACCACGTGCCATCTCAAATGCCTTCCATTGGAGAAAATCCCGAACCTGATCGATACTGCCCTGAATAAACAGTATGTCACCAGCCTCGATGACCATCGAGCCGTCGATGTCTGCAATGGTCTGTTCACCACGCTTTACGGCATACACATTCAGCCCTAGCACCTCCCCTAGTCGGGTGTGCTCGAGAGTTCCACCTACAAGTGGCGAACCGGGTTTCACCCTGAGTTGAAATCTCCGATTCTCGATCTGATAATCAAATTTCAACATCGGACCCGCCTCATCAACACCTTCACTGAGTGTTCTTGGCAACTGCTTGGGCAGTAAGTGTCTTCCAATAAACGCAACGAATAACGATCCCGCAATCAGTGCGGGCACTCCAATGGGAGAAAAGGAAAACAAGGTGAATGGCTCGTGCCCAGCCTGCTCCAATGCCGTGGCAGCCACCAGGTTAGGAGGTGTTCCAATCATTGTTGTCAAGCCCCCTAACAACGAGGCGTATGCCATCGGCATAAGAAGTCGGGATGGAGAAATGCCTGTACGTCTCGCAATATCCATCACCACAGGCAACATCAGCGCTGCGACACCGATATTGTTCATGAATGCCGACATCACACCGGTCGCCAGCATGATCGTTAATATGATTCTGGATTCCCCTTCACCGGCAATACGATAGACCTGCCGCCCGATGATATCCGCCACCCCTGTAGCGCTGAGGCCCGCACTCAAAATAAACATCGCCCACACAGTCACCACAGCTGGGTTGCTGAATCCCTCAAGCGCTTGCTCTTTGTTGACCAGACCCGTCACAGCGAGCACCGCCAGTACCAGCAATGCAACGAGATCCATCCGTAGTTTCTCACTGACAAAGAGCACCAGTGCAACGGCGAGGATCGAGAGGACTAAACCAATTTCGTGGGTCATTGTGTAATTTCATAAAACTCTATCAAACTCGGAACCTGTAACAAGCCATGCTTTCACCAAGTGAGAAAAAACAACCAGTTCATGAGCTGTCTTCTCAAGTAAAATCGGAACAACGGAAAGGCGATCAGCAAGGTCAGGATGTAAATCTCCCTAGGAAAATCGAGGCATTGAGAGAATTTCTAAAAATAATCCTTGTTTTTATTAATTTTTATTGATAAATAATCTCCGCTAACTACCCACCTTACACATGAAAACAATTCTCTCCACACTTATGGCTGCCGCAGTTGCTACAACAGTGACGCAGGCATTCACCATAGATTTCAATGCACTTGTTGTGCCTCTTAATACCACAGTGACCGTTGGATCTCCCCTTACCATTCCTGTAGCGGGCTACGGGGACGTAAGATTTGAAGCAAGTGGCACCGATGTTCTCACCGTGAGCAACAACCACAGCAACGGCAGCGGCACCTTCCAGAACTCACTTGAGCTTGACCCGGGCGAAACCGTCACTGTCGTTTTCCTCGGACCTCAAGAATTGAACGTGAACTTTGACATTATCGGCGTTAATGCCGGTGAAAGTGCCACCCCCACGATTTCGGGTCCACGGACCTACCAGCTTCAGGCCATCGGCGGTGACGGTGTCGGTGTAGCAGCCATCAGCTGGGATGCAGTCCCTGAACCAAGCAGCAGCTTGCTTGTCCTTCTTGGTGCCGGCTCACTTGTCTTGCGCAGGAGCAGAGGATAAACATCCATTATTTTCACAAAAAAACCACGCAGGCATTTTGGCCCGCGTGGTTTTTTGTTGTTTGATTAAAATGATCCGAGCGGATCTCGGTAATGCGATAACCTAGGACTCCTTGTTGGAGTCTTTGCCATACTTCTTGAAGATTGGCTCGACCTTTTTCATGGTCTCACCGAAGGACTGCATCGCCTCGCCTATGATTTTTTGAATCTCAGGATCTGCCATGACCTTGGGGTCAAGGTTACCCATTTTTTCGTCGCCTCCGGCAATGCCGTCCTCGATTTTTTTATCGATACGCTTCTTTTCCTCGTCAGACGGAACGTCGAGTTTTTCCAGACGAGCGGCAATGTCCTCGAGTTCGGTTCCGACTTCTTTGATCACGTCAGCCGCTGCTTGGGCAGATTCCTTATCCTTAATCGAGGACATGGCTTCAGGCATGCGGTTCAGTGTGGCAATGACCTCATCGGCTATAGAGTCCAGTGTGTCTGCTTTACTTTTTTTATCTTCACCACAGGAGACAAAGAGCATAGACAAAGCCACGGATGCTACCGTAGCGATTTGGGATAGTTTTAGTTTCATTTGATTGTTGGGTTGTTGGTTTCTTGGTTGGATAAATGGCATCTACGCCATTCCAGTCATGACGACTAGAATGATAGCCTATGCAAAAAACCTTACGATGGGGAGATATTTATCCATGTGTTTTATGTCACATTCCAGAAACCATCGGTAAGTGCCTAAGAAAGAGCGCATTTACCACGTTCCCAGAGTATGATCCGTTCATTTGGCCTCACGCTGATATCCGCTGCACTGCTAGTGCAACTTTTCATGATTCATGAACGGATATGGGCTGAATGGATGCAGGAAAAGTCCTATCCACGAGTCGATTTACCGGTGGCATCAAACAGCACGCGCATCTATTGCCTGGGAAAACACACCCCTCAACTCAGTTTATCGCGGCGAGGTATGTGGATCGCAGATGGACGTGATCCGATGACAGACGCCCAGGCACAGGAATTCATCAGAGAGTCCGTAAAAGAATCCAATTCACAAGGATACGCACCAGTCATTAGAATGCGCATTGGAGCGCGGGAAAAAGCCTCCAAATTCATCAAAATGGCGATTTGCGCTGAAGAAGCCGGCATGAGCATGATTTACGTAGCGGCGTACAGAAGGTGAATAAAAAACCCGACCTCGCAGATCGCGAAGTCGGGTCTTGCTGTGATTTGTTAGTTCGTCTGTGTTTAGGCACTGACTTCTTCAGTCGGTGCGTCAGCCTCAGGAGTAGCCTCGCCTTCGGAATCACCGTCAGTCGCTTCAACTGGCTCTTCCTTCACTGGCTCTGGCTCCTCAACGGTAAACTCAATATCCGTATCACGGTGCTGGTGGAAACCAGTTCCGGCAGGAATCAAGTGACCCATGATCACGTTCTCCTTAAAGCCACGGAGGTAATCGATACGCCCGATGGTAGAAGCATCTGTCAGCACGCGAGTAGTGTCCTGGAAGGATGCGGCGGAGATGAACGATTCAGTCTCAAGGGATGCTTTGGTGATACCAAGCAACACGGGCTCGGACTCAGCAGCGGCACCACCCTGGGCAACGACTTCCTCGTTCGCCTTCTTGAACGTGGTGCGATCAATCTGATCACCCCAGAGGAATTCGGTATCGCCTGGCTCGGTGATCTTCACCTTACGCAGCATCTGGCGAATGACGATCTCAATGTGTTTGTCATTGATCTCAACACCCTGGAGACGGTAAACGCGCTGCACCTCATTGGTAAGGTGTTCCTGCAGTGCCTGGGAGCCACATGCCTCGAGCAAATCGTCTGGGGAGATTGGCCCCTCAGTGATTTGGTCACCGCGGTGGAGGAAGTCTCCCTCACCGACAATGATGTGTTTACCCATCGGCACAAGGTGATCTGCGTGTTCGCCGGTGTCCATGTCAGTGACGATGACCTTCTTCTTACCACGCACGTTTGGTCCGTAGGAAACCTCACCATCGATCTTGGCGATGGTGCAAGCCTCTTTCGGGCGACGGGCTTCGAAGAGCTCGGCAATCCGTGGAAGACCGCCGGTGATGTCACCGGTTTTGGAGATCTTCCGTGGTGTCCGTGCGAGCTGAGCACCACCCTTGATGGACTGACCCTCCTTGACTGAAAGGTGAGCACCTACAGGAATGGAATAGCTGGCAACAACCTCGGATGTCTTGGGATCGACCACAACAATCTGCGGGTGCAGATCCTCTTTGTGCTCCGTGACCACCATACCTTTTTTGCCCGTTTCCTTATCGGTCTCCGACTGCACGGTGATTCCCTTGATCATGTCACGGAACTCAACCTTACCTGGTTTCTCGGTTAGAATTGGCACGTTGTAAGGATCCCAAGTCACGAAGACCTGGCCTTTTTTCACGTTCTCACCGTCAGGGATGGAGATGGCGGATCCCATGACGAGATTGTAAGACTTAAGTTCAAGGCCGTTCTTATCGCGGATTGCGATAGAGCCTTTCTTGTTAAGCGCGACGAAGTTACCCTCGGCATCCTTGACCGCACGCACGTCCTTGTAGACAACCGTGCCACCCGACTCAGCCTTGATAATCGGCTGTTTAAAGGATGACGATGCCACACCACCGACGTGGAACGTCCGCATGGTCAGCTGAGTGCCGGGCTCACCAATCGACTGGGCAGCGATGATACCGACGGCTTCACCGATTTTCGCCAACTTACCGGAGGCGAGGTTAAGCCCGTAACACTTCTGACAGCATCCGCGATCAGCTTCACAGGTGAGTGTGGAACGGATTTGGAGGCGCTCGAAGCCGAGTTCCTCGATCTTGTTCGCTTCCTTCTCACCGATGAGCTGGCCAACTTTAAGGATGACCTTGCCAGTGATGGGATCTTTAACCCTCTCGCGGGAAACACGACCGTAGATACGGGTGGCAAGCGATGCCGCTTCCTCGTCGTTTTCAATGATTGGCTCGGCGGTAATACCATTAACCGTTCCACAGTCTTCTTCAAAGACGATCACGTCCTGAGAAACGTCAACCAGCTTACGGGTCATGTAACCGGAGTCCGCAGTCTTGAGCGCAGTATCGGCAAGTCCCTTACGGGCACCGTGGGTGGAGATGAAGTATTCCAGCACGGAGAGACCTTCACGGAAGTTTGAGGTAATTGGACGCTCGATAATGTCACCGGAAGGCTTAGCCATCAGACCACGCATACCGGAGAGCTGCTTAATCTGCTGCTTGTTACCACGGGCACCGGAGTCGACCATGAGGAACAGCGGATTAACGAGCTTGTCGCCTTCGTTGTGCTCAAGTTTACGGTAGAGAGCGTCTGCTATGTTATCGGACGCGTGTGTCCAGATGTCGATCACCTGCTGGTAGCGCTCGTTGTCGGTGATGACACCGTTACGATACTGCTTGGTGACTTTCTCAACCTCAGCGTAAGCTTTCTCAAGCTCTGCCACTTTTTCCTCGGGCACGACCATGTCAACGATACCAATGGAGATACCGGAACGGGTGGCTTCCTTGAAACCAAGTCCCTTAAGATCATCGAGAACGACAACCGTGTCGGCCTGACCCGCACACTGGTAACAGCGCCAGATAATGTCGCCGATTTGGCCTTTACCAACGTTGAAGTTGACGAAACCAAGAGCGGACGGCCAGATCTCGTTGAAACGAACACGACCAGGAGTGGTGGTGATGATCTTTGGCTCTGGGTCACCGTAGTGCTTATCCTTTGAGCCGTAGTCGGGGTTACGCAAGCGGATCCAGTCGTGGTAATTCACCTTACGGCTGGCAATCGCGAACTCGACCTCTGTGGTGTTTTCAAACAACGGCAGGTGGACTTCCTTCTGTGCCTCAAGCTCTTTCGCGGTAGGTGTGCGAGCATAAGTGAGGTAGTAGGAACCGAGAATGATATCCTGTGAAGGAACCGTGATCGGCTTACCACTGGCGGGCGAGAAAATATTGTTAGGAGCAAGCATCAGCTGGCGTGCTTCCATCTGTGCTTCCACAGAAAGTGGCACGTGCACAGCCATCTGGTCGCCGTCAAAGTCAGCATTGTATGCGGTACAAACGAGCGGGTGGACACGCAGCGCAGATCCCTCAATGAGGACCGGCTCAAATGCCTGGATCGAGAGACGGTGCAGCGTAGGTGCACGGTTCAGCATCACTGGGTGACCTTTGGTCACCTCCTCGAGGATATCCCAGACCTCGGTGGTCTTGCGGTCGATCATCTTCTTGGCACTACGCACGGTATGGCAGTAGCCAAGCTCCTTGAGACGGCGGATGATAAACGGCTCAAACAAGGTGAGTGCCATCTTCTTAGGCAGACCACACTGATTCAGCTTAAGATCAGGACCAACTACGATCACAGAACGACCCGAGTAATCGACTCGCTTACCGAGCAGGTTCTGGCGGAAACGTCCACCCTTACCCTTGAGCATGTCAGAGAGTGACTTGAGGGCGCGGTTTCCGGCACCAGTCACGGCACGGCCGTGACGACCGTTATCAAACAGGGCGTCAACCGCTTCCTGAAGCATACGCTTCTCGTTTCGGATAATGACGTCAGGGGTCTTCAGCTTCAGAAGGTTCTTCAGTCGGTTGTTCCGGTTGATCACACGACGGTAGAGGTCGTTCAGATCAGATGTAGCAAAGCGACCACCTTCCAGAGGAACCAGCGGGCGCAGGTCCGGTGGAATCACGGGAAGAACGTTCATGATCATCCACTCAGGACGAGTGTTTGACTGATCAAATCCACGGGCAAGCTTGATTCGCTTGGCGAGCTTCTTCTTGGTCTGCTTGGAACGTGTATTGAGCATTTCCTCCTCAAGCTGCTCGGTGAGCTTCTTGAGATTAACGCCGGAAAGCAGTGACTGGAGTGCCTCGGCACCCATCTCCGCTTTGAAGTTTCCGTCGCCGTATGCATCCTCGGCATCAAAAAACTCACTCTCACTGAGGAGTTGACCAAGGGCAAGCTCGGATGAGCCTACATCGGTAACCACGAAGTCCTCGTAGTAAATAATACGCTCCAGCTGACGGGCTGCAAGGTCGAGAACCAAGCCGATACGGCTGGGCATACACTTGTAGAACCAGATGTGGGAAACAGGGACAGCAAGCTCGATGTGGCCCATACGCTCGCGACGAACGCGAGAGAGAGTCACCTCAACACCGCAACGGTCACAGACCACGCCCTTGTGTTTGATACGCTTGTATTTTCCGCAAGCACACTCCCAGTCACGGGTTGGTCCGAAGATGCGTTCGCAAAAGAGACCACCTTTTTCGGGTTTGAAGGTACGGTAGTTGATCGTCTCCGGGTTCAGCACTTCACCGCTGGACCAGGAACGGATGGTTTCTGGAGAAGCCACAGTAATGGCGACATGATCGAATTGTTCGGGCTTGTCATTGACCCCGAAGAGTTCACGCAGGTTAGTTTCAACGCTCATGATAATAGATTTAAGTTTTGAGTTATAAGTGTTTAGTTCGGTTGTTAACTGCGGTTAGAGTGTTAGGTCATCAAGTGAGAAGTCTGCACCACCCTTTTTCGGTGCGCCGCCCGTTCCCGGTCGGACATCGAGGCAGAGTGACTGCATTTCTTTCATCAGCACGTTGAAGGACTCCGGCGTGCCGGCTTCAAGGTTGTTGTCTCCCTTGACGATGGCTTCGTAAATCCTTGTGCGGCCTTGGACATCGTCCGACTTCACGGTCAGGATTTCCTGTAGGGTGTATGCTGCACCGTAAGCTTCCAGTGCCCACACCTCCATCTCACCGAATCGCTGACCACCATACTGTGCTTTACCACCAAGCGGCTGCTGGGTGACGAGCGAGTATGGACCAACGGCCCGTGCATGAATCTTGTCGGCAACGAGGTGGCCAAGTTTGAGCATGTAGATCATGCCGACCACGACTGGGTTCTGGAATGCTTCACCGGTGCGACCATCATAGAGTGTCGATTTACCACCGATGGTGCCGTCCTTGCCGTCACCAATCCAGGTGTAGCCGGCGGTTTCTTCTTCGCCTTTCTTACGTGCGCGAACTTTACCGTTGTCACCGATGTAGTTAACACCGTCGACTTTCTTGGCTTCGCTCATGAACTTCCAGATCTCGTCTTCCGGGATACCGTCGAAAATCGGGGTAGCGACAGTGAATCCGAGAGCCTTGGCTGCGACACCGAGGTGAGTTTCAAGAACCTGTCCAACGTTCATCCGTGATGGCACGCCGAGTGGGTTCAGGCAGATCTCGACTGGAGTTCCATCGGAAAGGAATGGCATGTCCTCTTCAGGAACGATCGTTGCGATCACACCTTTGTTTCCGTGGCGTCCAGCCATCTTGTCACCAACGCTAAGCTTACGCTTGGCAGCGACGAAGACCTTGACCTCCTTGATGGCGCCTGGATCGATTTCCTCACCGCTCTCAAGCTGGTCGAGACGGCGCTCACGATCAACATCGAGTTCACCGAAGCGGCCTTCGAAGGTGGAAATAATCTCAAGGATCTTGTTACGGATAGGTGATGGATCAATTTCAATGTGATCGTAGATCGCGGCGAGCTTACGGAGAAGCGTCTTGGTGATCTTACGGTTCGCAGGGATGATGATTTCACCTGTCTGGGCATCGACAACGTCGAGAGGAATCTTCTCTCCCAACAGAATGTCAGAGAGTTTCTCGGTCAACTGCTCGGTGAGCTGATCCTTTTTCTTCTTATAGTCATCGTTGATCTTCTTGACCTGCTTCTTGAGCTTGGATGGATCCAGCTCATTCTCGCGCTTGCGGGCAAGTCCGTGAGTGACTACGCGGATATCCTGAACGATGCCGGTGCAACCGGATGGCACACGCAGTGAGGTGTCCTTAACATCAGCGGCTTTCTCGCCAAAGATCGCGCGGAGGAGTCGCTCCTCAGGAGCAAGCTCGGTCTCGGACTTCGGTGTGATCTTACCAACAAGGATGTCTCCAGGCTTCACCTCGGCACCAATGCGGATGATTCCGTCGTGGTCGAGGTTCTTGAGTGCCTCGTCACCGACGTTCGGGATATCCCGGGTAATTTCCTCTGGCCCCAGTTTGGTGTCACGTGCAGCGCACTCAAACTCGGAGATGTGGATGGAGGTGTAGATATCCTCTTTAACAACCTTTTCAGATATCACGATGGCATCCTCGAAGTTATATCCATTCCATGGCATAAATGCCACGAGGATATTACGGCCGAGTGCGAGTTCACCATTTTCTGTGTTCGGTCCGTCGGCAAGCACATCACCGACCTTTACCTTGTCTCCGCGTGAGCAGATAGGTCTTTGGTTCAGGCAGGTTCCGGCATTGGAACGCATGAACTTGCGCAGTGGGTATGCGAAAATACCTTTTCCAGGATTGCTTTTCACGGCTGTCATGTCGCTGAGGAATTTCTCGTCAGAGACAGGCATCTTTCCGTCCTTGGTCGTGATGATGACCTCTGCGGTGGCAGCAGCAACGATACCATCTGCTTCAGCGGTGATCACAGCTCGGGAATCCTCAGCGGCCTTTGCTTCAAGTCCGGTTCCCACAAGTGGGGCATCGGAGATGAGAAGCGGCACACCTTGGCGCTGCATGTTTGCACCCATGAGAGCACGGTTGGCATCATCGTGTTCG
>JARFPV010000680.1 GCA_029288115.1 Akkermansiaceae bacterium
GGTGGCCACATGCCTCACTTCGCCTCTTGCCCTCGCGCAAGATGCCGAACTCAACGCAACCGGTAAAAAGCTGGAAGCCGCCTATCAGGCTGAAATGAAAAGCCTGGAGGCAGAGCTCAAGCGTGCCATGTCCCGCTTCGATGCCGCCGACAAGGCTGCCTATCAAAAAGCCCGCGAAGCGGAGACCAAGGCCCGCAAGGAATTCGAAACATACAACAGCGGCATCAAAGGCGGCGTGAAAAAAGCCGAAGGCCTCGTCAACCACGCCAAGGGTAAGTGGATCGGCGGCGCCGAGCACAACATCCGCCGCGTTGAAAAGGAGCTCAAGAAAGCCAAAAATGACGGTCAGCGAAAGAAGCTGCAAGCCGAGCTCGCCAAGTGGCAGAAGAACAAGGCGGAGGGGCTCGAAGCCCTCGCCCAGCGCCAGAAAGCCCTGGAGTTGGCCAAGAAGGCCGAAACTGATGGCCCTCGCCTGATCAAAGAAGCCACCGCTGTTCTCGCCAAAGCTCAGGTCCATACGGCCAAGGTATTCAAGCAGACTGGCTTGAGTGACGTCCTCATGGGTGGCGCTCTCGATGGCAAGCTCGCGAAGTATGTATTACTCAAGGACGCGACCCCGAAGGGCCTCGCTCTGTTTGCTCAGAAAAGCCGCACCAACATGGCGCTGGTGGATCAACTCCTCGCCAACGAGGACCTCATGACTCAGATGCTCGTCAACGATGGCGCTGAACGCATCCGGGTCGGCCGCAGCGAAGGCCTAGCCCAATACGGTCCTGCCATGAAAATCTACACCGACATCCTCAAGGCGAGTCCCAAGGCCAAGAGCGGTGTGCTGCACGAACTCGCACTGGCTTGTGCCCTTGAGCATTCGGTCCCCAACCATCAGCGCAGCGCCAAAGCGGACACTTCCGCACCCGCAAATGTCGATCCTGTGAAGCGTTACCTCACTTACGAAAAAGCCTTTTTGGCGGGTGAACTCGATCCAGCCTTCAAGGGCCTCAATGCATGGGAGCTGCGCTTCGTCGTCGATGGCGAAGAGCCCGACGAGCTCATTGCCTGGGGTCGCCGCATGATGCGCAACTTCCGCCCCGAACAAACGCGCGGTGATTACGGCTGGCGCTACGTCCGCATTGTCACCAGCGACGTTCAGTATGGCTCACACAACGTGCCCCTCGACCGCGATGAACTGCAGTTCTTCCAGAACATCATCATGAAGGGTGGCGTCTGTGGTCGGCGCGCTTTCTTCGGCCGCTTTGTCCTTCGCGCCTTCGGCATTCCCACCATCGCCCGACCCAGCCGTGGCCACGCGGCACTCGCCCATTGGACGCCGAAGGGATGGGTCGTCAACCTCGGGCCCGGTTGGGGTGGCGGATGGACCAAGACATACTACAAGAACGGACGCGACTTTGTGGCCACCTCACAGGCCCGCACCGACCGCATGGGGTATCCTGCTGTAAAGCGCGCTCAATGGCTGGGCGATGTGGCCGGCGAACAACGTGTTTATGGCGCCAACCAAGGCGTCACCCCCGGCTTCTGGAATGCCATGTCACTGCATCTGCAGCAACTCATCATCACCAAGTCCAACGCCAAAACCCTTGAAGCGCTCGGCACCAACCTCGGTGAGGCCGACGGCTCTTCCATCACTGAAGGAGCTGGTGGCAGCGCTGAACGCGTTCAGGAAAAGATCTCGGTATCCGCCGATGGCACCATCGCCATCCCGGCCGCGGCCTATGCTTCCGCGAACCGCGGTCAAGTGCAGACCAGCAAAAGCCACGGCCCCGGCATGCAAGTCTTCATGCCACGTTTCACTCCAGCAGGCGTGACCATCGTGCGTGGCAGCACCTGGAAAGATGCCGCCAAAAACAGTGATGCCGCTACCCGAGGTCTCAGCTCGGGTTATGGTCGCTACGAAAACTGGGGACTCCGTGCCGCCATCACACCCCCTGCAGGAAAATCCAACCTGCCTCGCACACTGAGCCTCGATCTGGGTGACGGCGTCAAAATGGACTTTGTCTACATCAAACCCGGCAAGTTCACCATGGGTGGAAATCTCGCCAAAGGTTCCAAGTGGACTGGCGCCAACACACCCAAGCGTGAAGTCACCATCAGCAAGGGGTTTTACCTCGGCAAAACCGAAGTCACCCAAGAGCAGTACCAGCACATCACAGGCAGGAACACGAGCAACAGGAAGAACCACGGCAAGGATATGCCTGTCGACACTGTCAGCGAAACTGACGCTGCCCGATTCTGCACCGCTGTTGCCGGCAAGACTGGTGCGGATGTTAGGCTCCCCACTGAAGCCGAATGGGAATATGCCGCTCGTGCCGGCAATGATGGCAAATGGTTCTCAAGCAAAAGCTCCGCAGGCATGCTCGATTACGGTTGGTTCAAGGAGAACGCAGGCATGAAATCACATCCTGTTGGCACCAAAAAACCCAACCCATGGGGTCTCCATGACATGTATGGTAACGTTTGCGAGCGGGTTGCCGATCGCTACGATGCCAACTTCTACAAGAAGGGCCCTAAAGTGGATCCCATCTCCACAGGCGTTAATCCCACTTCGGTCACCAAGTATGGATTCAACGCTCCGAAATCGGGCAGCTACGAACTCAGCAGCACGGTGTGCACCGTCAACTACGGCCAGCACCTGATGGTCTCCGCCAATGGAGCAGAGGCCGTCAATATCGACCTGCCATACACCTCAGGCGCCTGGGGCCAGAGCAAGCCCGTTCGTGTTGAACTCCGCCAAGGAGCCAATACCCTCGAGTTCCACCGCATCGACGCCCCGCAAAAAGGCATCGCGGTGAAGTCCTACACGCTGACCCCGGTCAAATAAGACCCGCCGGGACTCTGATTCACCCACAGCTCCAGCCCTCATGGGTTGGAGCTGTTTTGTGCCTAGCCCCCTTTTTCTTTTTCCTTTTTCGCGCACAAAGGCCTAATATGAATTACTCCGATGCCTGTTGAAACACACGCAACCTACCGGTCTTTCGATGGTTAAAAAGGCTATCAAATCGATCAAAGACTCTTTTAGAGCACCAACCAGCACTATAACAAATCCATGAAATCGTATTTTAATTTTTTCCTGTTAGCCCTTCTCATCAACCTCATGGGTATCGCGCATGCCCAGACGAATGAGCAAATGGTGAAGAAATTCCTGGAGCGTTTTCCCCAGGCCGATGCTGATGGAGACGGAAAACTTTCTTCAACAGAGCAGGACGCAATCAACAAAAGAGTGCTGAAGCGCTATCCCAAGGCCGATACCAATGGGGACGGCAAGTTATCAGCGCAGGAGCGACAGGCTTTCTTTCGCAAAGCAATGGCGCGTAAAAAAAACAAACCGAATCCTGAGAATTCGAAGTCGAGATCCGGGAAACCAACACCGGATCATGCCAATGTGAAATATGGCCCACATGAGCGAAATGTTTTCGATCTCTGGCTTGCCAAATCAGATCAACCTACGCCTTTGGCGATCTACATTCATGGCGGAGGGTTCAAATCGGGAAGTAAAGAAAAGCTCAAACAGCAAAGCCTTACCGATCTTTTGGCGAAAGGGATTTCTGTGGCATCGATTAGCTACCGATTGCTCCCGGAAGTGACGCTACCCACACCGCATCACGATGCGCGACGTGCCTTGCAATTTATCCGCCACAAATCTGGCGACTGGAATATCGATAAAAAAAGGGTCGGCGTTTTTGGCGGCTCTGCCGGCGCCCAAATTTCCATGTGGATTGCTTATAGTGACGAAATGGCGAATCCCGATAGCGAAGATCCGGTCGAAAGAGAATCGACCCGCGTCACTTGCGTGGCAACTGCTGGCGGTCAGACGACGATGGATTACGACATCTGGGCAAAACAAATGCGAGCCATCCTTGGAAAAAAATATTCGCTGGAGAAAGTCCTGGGGCAGGGGAAGAGCCAGAAGGCGAAAGGAACCGACCAACTGTTACTTTGGGGTGCCAAAACCCCGGAAGAGCTGAAGGCAAAAATAAAAAAACACTCGGCCCTGAGTATTATATCAAAGGACGACCCACCAATTTTCATGAGCTATGGCATGGCGCCGAACGCTGAGCCCCCCAGCGAAACCGGCAAGCTTAGAGGCTGGTTGATCCACCATTCTTTCTTTGGTATCGAGCTGAAAAAGAAAGCAGACTCGCTCAACGTTGAAAATCATCTTCGGTATCGCGGAGCCAAGTGTGACTACGCCTCCACCGCGGAGTTCTTCAAAGACAAATTGGCTTCCGCATCGAAACCAAAGTAAATGCGATTGCCCCGCATCTCGGATAAGTGACATTTGCGAATGGATAAAAGGACAGCAACTGTCTTGAGTGATTTTTTTCGTTAGGCGGAAGTGGCAGCTTGGACGCGCGGAATCATAGGCCATTTAACCACGGTAGTCCGGGCGACAACACGATCGACAACGCCGGTGGAACAGCAGCGATCACCCGAGGGTTCCGCTTTCTGGGGCCGGGCACTAGCAATATAGCCACCCATCACCTTGGATGGGCTCGATACCAATCAGCAATACGAATTAGTGCTGTATCAAACAAGATCAGCGTTCGCTGGCCAGCCCAGCACATTAGACTTCGTCAATTCCGGAACGGGTAGTTCGGGGAATGCCTCCCAGGGAGGGATTGTCCGCGGGGGCGGCATGGTATCGATTGCCTACACCACCGGAGACAATACCTCGGTTAGCCTGACCACGACCCCGGAATCCACCGGCACCTGGCATTGGTATGCATTCAGCAACCAGGCCGTCCCGGAGCCATCGACCGCCGCCTTGCTCGGCCTCGGCCTGCTGGGCCTGATCGGCCGCCGCAGCCGCAAGTAGGGGGAAACGACTCTACCACGGTGAGTGGGTTGGAGCGGTGCATGGAGACACCACAACGTGTCATTTTCCGAACGACGACGGTAGGGTCAATTCGATGAATTGACCGCTGGTTGAATGGCTGATGGATATCACCTCGCGGAATAATCTCGAACGTGGCCAACGGGCGGTCGTTTCATCGAAACGACCCTACCGCGGTTAGCCGGTTGGGGCGGTGCATGGA
>JARFPV010000688.1 GCA_029288115.1 Akkermansiaceae bacterium
CCTCCTGAGTCGGTCAAGATGGGTTTGTCCCAGGTGGTGAATTTATGCAACCCACCCATCTTGCGGATGACATCGAGTCCTGGTCGGAGGTATAGGTGATAGGTATTGCCGAGGATGATTTTGGCATCGACCACATCAATCAGTTCATCCGGGGAGAGGGTCTTGACCATACCCTGAGTGCCGACGGGCATGAAAATCGGCGTTGGAATATCTCCGTGAGCCGTGGTCAATGTGCCGGTGCGCGCCTCGGTGTCAGGGCATGAGTCGTGGAGAGTGAACATTTTTATGAGGTAGAAGATATGAAGATGAAAGATACAAGAGGATAATCATTCAGCCGAAGATCTTCAATCTTGCGGTCTGGTATCTTGCCGCATTGATCAGGGGATCAACAGGAAGTCAGATACGACCATACGGTGGTCTGATGCGGGGACTTTGACCGTGTGGGAGCGGACGGCTTTGAGCAGGGGTGAGGTGTAGATGTAGTCGATGCGGTGTAGCGGAATACGGCGATGCCAAGTGTTTGCCCAGCCGGTGCCGGCCTCGGAGAAGGAGTCGTTGAAATGAACGCGCAACAAGTCATGTAGCGGATCGGACGCTGGAGCATTGAAGTCGCCTGCGCAGATGACCGGATTGGTAGGGAAGGGTGTGGTGTTTTTTAGGAGTGCGAGGCTGTATTGCACTTCGCGTCGCTGGAGTTTGCGGTTTTTGGAGTGGTTTTGCCAAGTGCTCTTTTTCCACAGGCGCATGTCGGTGCGAGCTGATCTTAAGTGGAAATTGACGCAGTCTAACGGCCGGTTTTTTGGCAGCATCAGGGTGACGTGTTGGCTGTGTCGCATTGGGTTATGAGTGGCAAGATGGACTTTCCAGCGGGTAATGATCGCGGTGTCGGCACCAGTGCGGTAGTCGCCGCCACCACTGTAGAGCTTATCGGCAATGAGTCGTGCCTGCCAGGGATGGATTTCTTGCAGGAATACGACATCCGGGTGATAGGATGCAACGATTTCAGCCTGCGCAAGCACACCTTCTTCGGTTTGTTGATGTGTCCCCCAGTTGAGTGTGCAAACGCGTAAAGTATCCTGTGAGTTATGTGGTTTGGCTGGGCCAGGCTCAGGTTTTTCGTAGCCGATGTGTGCGAGTGCGTGTGCTTCGTCGGATCCAATCAAGATCGTGAGCGACCACAGAATAACGAGTATGAGCGACAGGGGGGCTCGCCAGAAAACAAAGGCTAGCGCGGAAAAAAAAAGCCCGACGAGTCCCCACATCCAGATTGGATACACTGTGTAGGCTGCCATCATATCCGGCTGACGGATGTAGCATGCCGCTGTAAATGCGTGCAGGACCAGCGACGCTATAATCAACAGTCGTGGAAGCCAGCGGCGCATTTGTATAAATAGTGGTCAGTGAGCAGAGATCGGTGATCAGTGCTACATGCCGGGGAGGCCCATGCCTCCGGTGAGTTTGGACATTTCCGTGGTGGCCATTTCCTTTCCTTTGGCGATGGCTTCTTGCACGCCAGAGAGAACGAGATCCTGGAGGAACTCGACGTCTTCCGGGTCGACCACGGATGGGTCGATGGAGATGGATTGTACATCGCCGGCGCCATTGGCAACCACGGTAACCTTGCCGCCGCCTACGCTTGCCTCAACGGTCTTGGCGGCGAGTTCTTCCTGTGTTTTTTGCATCCCGGCTTGCATTTCCTGGGCCTGCTTCATGAGTTTTTGGATGTCCATAATTGAATAGTGAATGTTGAGTTGTGAATAGTGAATGTGTGGTATTTGGAGATAAGAGCTTGGGGGTTATTTCTTGAGGGTTCCTTCAAAGACTTCGAGGGCCTTTTGGATGAGGGGGTCTTCATAGAAGGAATCGTCGCTGGTCTCTGCTTCTGCCTCTGGTTCGGGTTCCTTGGCTTCGGGTTCAGGGTTTAGCTTGGGAGCAGATTCGGGAGTTGGGGCCTCTTCCGGTGCGTCGTCGATGAGTGCATCCAGACCTTTTTTCTTGGCTGGTTCGGGTGGTGCGGCAGCGGGTTCGGGGGCTGGAGTTTGAACCGCAGGGGCTTCAGGTTCTGGAGCAGGTGTCTCGGGTTCAGGAGTGGGCGCTGGTGTAGCAGGAGGAGTTGTGGTGGCAGCTGGTGCTGACTCGACTGGGCCGGCTCCTGCGAGAGCTTTGATGACGTCGCTGATACGGGCGTCATTGAGCGACTGGATGGCTTTGATAATGCCGATTTCCATGTGCAGGCGTTTGTTGGCGGCCCATTTCATTTTGCCTTCGGAATCTGCAAGCACATCGATGAGTGCGAGAATGCGGTCGGTCTGGACACCCTTCGCTAGCTCCACCAAGGGCTCCCAGAGTTCCTCGGGGAATCCTTCATTGCTAGCTGAGGGATCGAGACGCGTGACAAGCAAAGCGCGCAGACAGCCGATGAGTTCCCCGAGTAACTGGGAAAGCTCCTTGCCGCTGTCTGCCTGCTGGTGGATCAAGCCAAGTGCGCTGGGGCTGTCTTTTCCAATCAGGTAAGTGGCGAGCTGGGCAACAGTTTCCCGTGAAGTGAAGCCGAATATTTCCAGAACATTTTGCTCAGTGATCTCCTCACCACAGAAGGCGACGAGTTGGTCGAGCATCGATTGGGCATCGCGCATGCCGCCGTCGGCTCCCTTGGCAATCGCCCATGCCGCGGGGTCATCGAGTTTGACGCCTTCCTCCGTGGCAATGAACTGAAGGTGCTTGGCGATCGTGCTGGTAGGGATCGGGCGCAGATCGAACCGCTGACACCGGGAGATGATGGTCGGAAGAATTTTGTTAGGTTCGGTGGTGGCGAAGATAAACTTCACGTGTTCGGGTGGTTCTTCCAAGGTCTTGAGCAGCGCGTTGAAGGCCGCATTGGAGAGCATGTGAACCTCATCGATGTAGTAAATCTTGAACTTCCCTTGGCTTGGGGTGAATTGAACGTTCTCGCGGATGTCACGCACGTTGTCCACGGAGTTGTTAGATGCTCCGTCAATCTCGATGACATCCAATGAAGTGCCATCGCCAATTTCCACACAGATGGGATCGTCCGGATCGAAGTCTGCACTCGGGCCTCCCGGGCAGTTGAGCGCCTTGGCAAGGATCCGTGCGGTGGTTGTCTTTCCGGTGCCACGTGGACCTACGAACAACCAAGCGTGAGCGAGGCGATTCCTTTCAATCGCATTACGTAGCGTCGATATGACATGATCCTGCCCAAGGACGTCGTTGAACGTTCTTGGGCGGTATTTTCGGGCAAAGACCTGGTAGCTCACGCAGGTAATCTAATGGAGAAGGCGCGTTTGAAAATGGTAAATTCAGGAATACGCAGAAAATTTGTCTCTTTGGTCTGGTGGAGTGGCGTTGATTTGTGAAGATAGCTGCCGTGACAGCGATGGAAAAAGAGACACGATATCGGCAGGTGCTGGAGAAGGCATCTGCGATGCTTCACGGTGAAACTGATAGCATTGCGGCGATGGCAACCATCTCCTCGCTGCTGGCTGGGGAGTTCCCGTATTACTTTTGGACGGGGTTTTACCGAATGATTGATGGAGGATTGGTGATTGGCCCGTATCAGGGCACGCCGGGTTGTTTGAGGATCGCCCTTGATCGTGGAGTGTGTGGTGCTGCGGCATCATCGGGTGAGACGCTGATTGTCGATGACGTGCATGATTTCCCCGGGCATATTGCCTGTGACTCGCGTTCGCAGAGTGAAATAGTAGTGCCGGTGAAAGATGCTGACGGGCAGGTGCTTGCGGTGCTTGATGTGGACTCGGTGGAAAAAGCATCATTTGATGCGGTGGATCAGGAGGGGCTGGAGAAAATTGTTGCACTTCTGATGTCAGTGAATGATGTGGATTGAGGTTGAACGAACCGCGTGGTTAAGGTATCGCGAAGTTGCGTAGGAGTCGCATTATCCCCATGAGTGAATTTTCCCCTTTTCGAGAAAAAATGGAATCGGCAGCCGTTAGTGAGGCTGCGATCCGGGCGTTCGAACAAAACTATCAAGCTATGCTTCGTGACGAGAGTGGCATGATCGCCGAAGACAGTATATCACCGTGTGTAAGAGTGCCGGATCTTGCTGATGTGGCTGGGGTGGATGAGGAGTTTTCTCCTGAATTGCTCGACAAAACGGTAGTCTTCAAAATGAAGGGTGGTGTGG
>JARFPV010000135.1 GCA_029288115.1 Akkermansiaceae bacterium
AACCTCTATCTATGACCCTCGTTACATTCATTCTCTTTTTCGCGGTGGTGATCGGATTTTCATTATGGAAAAGCCGTGCTGCCAAAGGTGCCCAACAAGACGAATCCGGATACTTTCTCGGAGGCAGGTCTCTTACTTGGCCGATTATCGGTATCTCGATTGTTGCCGCAAACATCTCTTCAGAGCAAATGGTTGGTATGGCCGGAGCAGGTGCTGCGGATCAGGGATTGGCTGTCGCAGCCTGGCAACTGATGGGCTCCGTCTTCATCGCCATCATCGCCATCACCTTGCTGCCAAAATTTTTACGTGCCGGTATCTACACCATGCCGGAGTTCCTTGAGTACCGCTACAATCCGGCCACACGCAGCGTGATGGCAATCGTGACCGTGCTGATCTACGTCGGTGTTTTACTGACTGCCGTGCTTTATACTGGGGCCACCGCATTGAAGGTGCTTGTGGGTGTTCCGATGGAAACCGGGGTGTGGATCATCGGGGCTCTGGGCGCGCTCTACGCAGCCACGGGTGGGCTCAAGGCCATCGCGTATGCTGATCTGATTCAGGGGGTGTCCTTACTCGTAGGTGGCATGATCATTTTTTTTCTCGGTTTGAATGCCACTGGTGGTTGGGCGGATTTTTCCACTGAAAATGCAGATAAACTAAAGTTGTTGCTCTTCAAGGATCACCCTGGCTATGAGCAACTGCCGTGGTACACCGTGTTCACAAGCATGTGGATCGTGATGATCTATTATTGTGGCCTGAATCAGTTTATTGTTCAGCGCAACCTCGCCGCTAAGACTCTGAAGGACGGGCAGCTTGGCATGATTTTTGCCGGTGCACTTTGGCTGCTGGTTCCGTTCGCAATCGTCATCCCGGGCATCATGGCTGCTCAACTATTCCCCGATCAGCTCGCTGAGAAATCGGATGCAGCTTATCCCATCCTGATCAAGGAGCTGGTTGGGCCGGGATTACGTGGTTTCATTTTTGCAGCTGTCGCGGGAGCCATCGTCTCAACACTTGCCTCGCTGTTGAACTCCTCCGCTACGATTGCGACGATTGATGTTTACCAACGCCTGATCAAACCACAGACAGCTCAGAAAACGCTTGTGTTGTTAGGCCGTTCGTTAACGGTTGTATTTGTGATTATCGGTTGTTTGAGCGCCCCGCTTCTCACCGATGGTGTCTTTACCTTTATCCAGCAGTTTCAGGGGTTCATTTGGCCGGGTGTGGTTGCGGCATTCCTTGGGGCGTTCATTCTGCCACGCGCTCCAGGTGTAGCTGGGTTGACCGCGCTGATCTTGGGGCCCATTGCTTACTCATTTTTCCAAGTGGCAACCAAACAGGGGCTGTTTAGCAAAGTTCTGGAGGAGCCGTGGTTTAAAATGCATTACCTCACGCAGGTTCTCGCCGCCTTTGGTGTGGTGTTTGTTACGATGATTGTCATTACTCTGATTGCTCCGTTGAGGGAACCGCGTAAGCTTCCGGTTCGCGAAGATATTGCACTTGAGACGGAACCTGTCGTTAAGTGGGCGGCCATTGCCGTGATTGCTGGAGTCGCCGCGCTGTTTATTTTCTTCCGCTAAGCCACCCATGTCTGTCACAGCTAAGCTCGAAACTCTCGATATTCCCACCTATGGCTTGGGAGCCCCTGAAAAGAACCCGCTGTTTTTTGAGAAGCGTGTCTATCAAGGATCATGCGGAAAAGTCTATCCGGTTCCATTTATCGACAAAGTCTATCAGGATGACCCACCTCAACCGGTCAACTATCAAGCGGCTCGGTTGGAAAATGACTTCGTTAGGCTAGTCATGTTGCCAGAGATCGGCGGACGTATCTTTCTCGGTCAGGACAAGACAAACGCGGACTACGATTTCTTTTACCGGCAGGATGTCATCAAACCTGCTCTTGTCGGACTTGCCGGGCCATGGATTTCAGGTGGTGTCGAATTCAATTGGCCCCAACACCATCGTCCGGGAACTTACCTGCCCGCTGACGTGACGATCGAGGATGAAGGAGACGGCGTTTTTACAGTATGGATGAGCGAGCACGATCCACTCAATCGGCTCAAGGGAATGCATGGCATCCGCCTGCGACCTGACTCGTCACTGATAGAACTCCGCGGGCGACTCTACAACCGCACCCCACATGTGCACACCTTCCTGTGGTGGGCCAACGTCGCTGCTCGGGTGCATCAGAATTACCAGAGTTTTTTCCCCACCGATGTCCACTACGTGGCCGACCATGCGGTACGCGCGATGTCGTCCTTCCCACTCGCGCAAAACGATTACTACGGCATTGATTATGCCGGACGCGTGGGAGCCAACGACCTTCGCCGTTATGCAAATATTCCTGTGCCGACTAGTTATATGGTTTGCCAGACGGCCGATCATTTTTTTGGTGGTTATGACGAGGATACCGGCGGTGGATTTGTGCACGTGGCAAACCGCCACATCGCGCCGGGGAAAAAGCAATGGACTTGGGGCAATGATGAATTTGGCTGGGCGTGGGATCGTGAACTGACCGATGAGAATGGGCCCTATGTTGAACTCATGGCTGGTGTATTCACCGACAACCAACCGGATTTCAGCTATCTTCATCCGTATGAAACCAAGACCTTTTCACAGTTCTGGTGGCCTTATCAAAAACTTGGGCCCGTTCAGCAGGCCACCAAGGATCTGGCTCTTCGGCTCGAAGTCTCTGAGAACCGGCGCATCGATCTTGGTGTGGCTGCATCTCGGCGGTTCATAAGGCTGCGACTATTGCTGCAGCATGGTGATCAAACTCTTTGGGACGGAGAAATCAGCGTAGCGCCCGATCAGATTTGGCAGTGTGACGAGGTACTGGAGTTCACTGGCGAAAATCCGGCGGCTCTTAGTTGTCGGATCATTGACCTGGAAACTGACGCGGTCATGCTTGAATACCGCCCACCTGAGACAGCAGGGCTCACCCGTGATCGTGAGCAGGCGACTGAGCCACCCATGCCGGAAGAGATCGAGTCGAGCGATGAGCTCTATTTTACCGGTGAACACCTTGCCCAGTACCGCCATCCGACGCGTGGTCCGGAGTTGTATTGGAATGAAGCCATCAAGCGAGACCCCAAAGACGCCCGCTGTCACCTTGCATTGGGTAAGCAGGAACTCATGCGCGGGAAACTGTCTGCGTCCGAAGAGCATTTCCGCACCAGTATCTCACGCCTGACATTCCGTCACCCAAATCCAGAAACCGGAGAGGCTCACTATCATCTCGGGCTCACGCTCCGTTATCAGGACCGCCGTGCCGAAGCCTACGGGTTTTTCTACAAGGCAACGTGGAACTACGAGTGGCGGGCAGCTGCTTTCTTTGAGTTGGCATGTCTGGATCTTAAAAATGGCGATCATGAAATCGCGCTTGAGCACCTTAATCAGTCGCTTGAAACCAACGCGACCAGCAACAAGACCATCGCAGCCAAGGCGTTGGCACTACACGCACTCGGTCGCAGCGATGATGCTCTGGTGTCACTCAATGCACTCCTCGAAGCCGACCCGCTCGACCATTGGGCTGAGACCATGAAGGCCTTCATCGAAGGTGGTGATCTGCAACTTCCCCAGAGTTCCCGCAATGATGCGCAGACCGCACTCGATCTTGCCTTTGACCTCGCCGACTGCGGGCATGCTGCCGAAGGGATACGCTTATTGCGCTGGCACTTAGAAAACAGCACCGATGCTGTCACAGTGCCCAACCCGCTTGAGCGCACGCCGATGGTGCTTTATGCGATAGCTTGGCTGGAGCATCTTTGCGGTGACAAAAGTGCAGCAACGTCCTCTCTTGGTAAAGCCCGGGAGTGTTCGCCAGATTTTCTTTTCCCATCGCGCCTCCACGAATGCCTCGCCCTCGAATGGGCATTGCAACAGCCGGGCAATGATCGGAATGCCGGATATGCTCTCGGGAATTATTACTACGACAAGAAACGTCATGAGGACGCGATCCATGCATGGGAGTCGGCCCGTGATGCGGATGCAGATTTCGCTACCATCCATCGCAATCTGGGAATCGCCTACTGGAATTCCCGGAGTGATGGTGAGTCGGCTCGCCGGAGTTACGAGCATGCCCTGCGTGTGGATGACAGTGATTCCCGACTGATTGCCGAGTTTGTTCAACTGCGTGGCAAGCTCGGTGATCCTGCCATCGAGCGTCTTTCATTCCTTGAGGGGCACAATGCTCTCGTACTTGATCGCGACGACGCCACCGTGGAATTGGCGACACTTTACAACCAGACGAGCCAGCCAGAAAAAGCTCTCGAGCTACTCACTTCAAGGAGCTTCCATCCCTGGGAAGGAGGAGAAGGCAAAGTGCTGCGACAATACACTGAAGCTCACATCCAACTTGGAAGGATGGCTCTTGATAAGTCAGAGGCGCATGAAGCACTCAACCATTTCGAATCAGCGCTTCAGACACCGGACAGCCTAGGAGAAAAATACCACCCGCTCCAAGCCAAGGCCGATGTGACATACTGGCAGGCAATGGCTCTGAAATCACTCGGACGCGATGACGAAGCACAACGGAAGTTCGAAATGGCCGCCAGTGAATCCGGTGACTTCCAGTCCATGGCCGTCACGGAATTCTCTGAGTTAACCTACTATAAAGCCCTTGCTCTTCATGAACTGGGTAGATCTGACGAGGCACGCTGTGTTTTGGAAGCGATGCTTGATTACGCAACCCAAGAGCAAGCTGTTCCTGCCAAAATTGACTACTTTGCCACCTCATTGCCGAACCTGCTTGTTTTTGAGGAAGATCTGGATGCTGAGAAACGAAATTCGTTAGATCGGCTTATCGAGCTGGCCAGACATGGTCTTGAGCAACTATGATGGTCGCTGGTGCATGAATAACCTTCCCACAGAGAAAAAGGATCCGGATGAGTTGGCTGCGATGAGGCAGGATCAGTTGGAGCTTGGGAATGAGCGGTGGCTGGAGCATGCGCGCCAGTCGGATAGGAAAAAGCGGGTGCGTGGGTTATGCTGTGGGGTGGTCGTGACGTTGGTGCTGATTGCCGCTGCGTCCTACTGGGGCCATCAAAAGGTGAAAGAGAATAACCGGAGAACCTGCTTGTTTCATATCAGAAATATGCAGGTGGCGGTTCGGTCGCACAATAGTGTGCACGGCATTGGAGCAGGGCAGCCTTACGATATGGGTGAGGTGTTGGAGTTTTTGAAAATCGAGATGCCTCAATGCCCTTCGGGGGGGATTTACCGCTATGACAACATTGCACCTCTTGTTGGATCGCCAGTGCTACGTTGTTCGTGTCCCGGACACAAGCATGAGGATACTGAGGGATGGTGATGTGGGGGCGTAGCATTCCAAAGTTCAGGTTGCAACTGTGGCGGTGGGTTAGGGGATGTGCAATTCGAAGGTTGACGAGGCGATGGGTTGGCCGTTGACCAAGATTTCAATTTGGTGAGTGCCTGGGTAGTGCCTGCGGGTGGTGATTTTTTTAAACGCGTGAGTTTTTTTGATTGTGACCGATTGCCCTTGCCGGAGTTGTAGGTTTTTCCATTTGAAGACCTTGGCATTGGTTTTACCATTTGCTCGCATGTAGTGGACAGAGTAGTCGATCACCACATGCTGCTTACTGTTGGCTTTAGAGGTGATTTCCGCGCTGATCTCCAAAGGATCACCGAGCATCAGATGGGTTTGAGAAAGCTCAGGACCGATGACCTTGAGTTTTGGTTTTGGAGTAAAACCGAGCAGCGGAAACACATCCGGGTGTCCGTCTTTGACCAAGCTGCGTGTGGCGTGCCGTATGATCCAGTCGCGCCCAGAGACTTTTTCCTTTTTCCAACGGCGGCATGTTTCGATGACCACATCGGGGTGGTCCTTCGAAATATCGTTGAGATTGTTTGCTACGGATTTGCGTACATAATCAGATGGATCATCCTTGAGGTTTTCTAACAGATTTATCACTGGTGCTGGATTTTCAATGTATCCTGGAAGTTGTTTTCCCCAGGGGAGTCGAGGTCGAGACCCTTCTGATGCCAGTCTGCGCACATGCTCGTTACGATCGAGGCACCAGATCTGGAGCTGGGAGTAAGTTTCCTCAGCGTGGCATTCAATAAATGGCCTGATCGCAAACTCGGCGGTGAAAAGTGGAGTGAGATAACGCAGCAGTGGTAACGCGATACCCGGGTGGTTTAGTCCATACTCGGCAACGTAGTCGATCAGTGGCCAGGCAGCAAAAAACATGAGCCGGTCGTCGTCCTCGTAAGTCACCCAGTGGTCTCTGATTTTCCCAAGAATCTCAGCTGTTTCAGGAAATGATTCCGGCAGGTGCCTTGCCATTACGGCAATCAAGTGCCGCACCCGGTCTTTCAGTTCAAGTGTCTC
>JARFPV010000139.1 GCA_029288115.1 Akkermansiaceae bacterium
GGCCTACGGCTCCGTCGTGTTGAACTATTTTGTAGTGGGTGCACCGGTTAACGAGTGGGAACTCGCGATTCCTAAGTCATACGGAAACATTACCATCGAAGGGCAAAATGTACGCCAATGGAGGAGAGTCGATGATGAGAAAGTCCTCGTGCAGCTTGAACAACCTGTCAGTGGTGCTGCCACGCTGTTAGTTACTTTTGAAAACGTGATGAGTGCACGTGGAGGAAAGCTTGCGCTCGGTGAGGTCAGTCCGCTCAATGTGCAGAGTGAGAGTGGATTCATCGAGGTGGTCAGCCCGGTGTTGCTTAAGCATGACATTACCAAAACAGCTCCAGGATTGTTGAAGATCAGCGCCCAAGAGCTTCCTGCGGAATTTCGCATGCTGACCACGGCCCCTGCCATCGATGCCTGGCAATACGCAGCTCGCCCGTTTGAGTTGGAGATCGATATCAAATGGTATGACCGCGGTAAGACGCTTGATCAGGTTGTCGATTTTGCCGACCTAACAACAAATGTTTCACGTGATGGCCAAGTGATGACTGAAGCGACGATGTATATCCGTACTCGTGGCCGGCAGGCATTGCGGATGAAGTTACCAGAAAATACAAAACTCTGGGATGCTCGTGCCGACGGCCGTGCCATCACTGCCCGTGAAGACGGTAATGAATTGCTCCTGCCGCTGCCTGCTGGAGACGATCCTAACAAGCCGGTCAAAGTGGTCATCCGATACGGTGGAGATCCTGCCGGTGGTAGCAAGGTTGTTCTTGGAGCTCCTACGCTTGCGGCGCCAGTGATCATCAACGGTTGGAAAGTCAGTGCGGAGAAAGGCCGATTGCTGTTACCTGCCAATGACTCGGACCGCGCTGTGATTCGCCGGGAGCCCCTTATGCAGACAGGCTTCGAAAGCATTCAGAGCCGTGGTATGCACCTGCTGGGAATAGGTATCCTTTTCCTTGCCGGAGTGATTTTCCTGCGCGCAAAAAACCCAGCTGGATGGAAACGACTCCTTGCCTGCCTGTGGCTTGTTCTCGTGGTCATCTTAGCCGCCTATTTTGCACGAGCTGTTGCCGATGAGCGACGCATCAACCAGCGGTTTGTAGAAATTACCGCGCAGGTTGTCAGTCCGGATTCTCCAGTCGCGGTGACCTTGAAAAACATTACACCTTGGAAGGCGATGATTTCATGGCCTGGTGTCCTTGCTGCCGCCGTGGGAAGTTTGGTGTTTGTGGCCAGCCTGATTGTTAAAAGTTGGAGTCACTTATGGCTGCGCTCCATTGCCGGGGCAGCTGTCGCGGGTGGAATTCTGGCACAGCGTGGAGGAGGTGTGCTGTTCTTCGGAGTAATTGCCTTCATTGCATTATTGTTGTTGATCATCGCCATGTACCTCGGATTCCGAGATGGCGGCCGATACCTCGGTAAACGTGCTGAGCGCAAACGCCTTGAGAAGGAGGAGGCTGACGAGGCCATCGCTCTTGGCTCAGCTGAAGGTGTCACAAAGCTACTCATCATCACGGCTACGATAGTGGGTCTGAGTTTAGGTTTCGGTGGTAGTGCTTCCGCCGCTGACACGGCGATGAGCTCGCTTAACCAAACATGGAAAATCGAAAACAACCGGCTCTATGCTTCACTTGACGTTCAGCTGCGCGGTGAGGTGGGGTCCAGTTATGTATTGCTACGCGAGCCTGCCGTGCTGACATCATTTTCGGGAGAAGGTCTGCGCGTGACCAAGATCAAACGCGGTAAGGAAACTGTGTGGATGATTGCGGTCGAGCAAGAGGGGGCACTCACCGCAAAGGCCACTTATGAGATGCCGGTAAGGCCGCAGTTCCTATTGCCAACAGGTCCTGCTGCTGTGCAGAAAATCTCGGCAGAAGTTGATGCGGCGGGATTGGAAATTTACTCAACCTCAGCTGTCAGGACTGTGCCACGTAAAGACCTGCCAAAAGACAGAAGCGGTGTGGATCTTGTGCTCGCGCCTCAAGCCAAAATCACCATGGGCATCCGTCCTCGCGGCAGGGATATCGATGCTGAGGAGACCAAGTTCTTCTCAGAAGTGGCCAACCTCTACTTGCCATCCCCAGGGGTGGTCGACGGTTACCACCGTGTGATCATCCGTCCGTCGAGCGGAAAAGTAGAAACGCTCGACCTCACCATACCCGCAGGGTTCGCAGTGAGTGAGGTGGCTGGAAGTGCCGTCGGTAGCTGGAGGTTTGACCCGACTAGCCGGGCACTGGCCGTCGATCTCAGTGCCGCGCAAACGCAGGTGTTCTCCATCCTGGTTGAAACTCAGAGCGGGCTTGGGGCACTGCCAGCGGCAATTGACCTGCAGTCGCTTACCGTTGGAGGGGATGCAGGCGAAACCAACATGATAGGCCTCGCGTTCGGTCAGGAGGCACAACCCGGAAAGATCACGGCGACGGATCTCTCCGTGGTTAATGTTGAGGACTTCGACCGTGGATTGATTCCCACCGTGAATAAAAAGCCACGCGGGATTTTACATAAAGTTTATCGCAGTGCATCTGGAGCCGGTAGTCTGAATCTCCAGGTCGCTCCGGTGATGCCTGAAGTGCGTGTGACGTCGATTCAGGAATTGACGTTGGGCAGCGAGCGTATCCTTCACTCCGCCACACTCAACGTGAATATTACCCGCGCAGGCATCTTTAAACTGAGCTTCAAACTGCCTGATGGCATGGAGGTGGAATCACTCAGCGGCGGTGCACTCAGCCACTGGACGGAAAGTGTTCAGGACATCAACGGCAAAAAGACCCGTGTCATTACACTCCATCTATCTGGAAAAACACTCGGGGCGCAGCAGTTTGCCTTATCACTTTCAGGTCAGTCGGTGAGTGGTCAGAACGCCTGGGCAGTTCCAAAAATATTGTTAGACCAAGCGGTTCGGCAGAGCGGCCAGTTGATCGTCATTCCTGAAAAAGGCATCCGCGTGCGCGCCATCGACCGGAAAAATGTCTCACGGATGAACACCCAGACCACGACCAGGAATTCACCCAGCCAGCAGGCACAACAGATTCAGAACCGGGTCAAACAAAGTGGCGGGCTTGCATTCCGTTTACTGCAAAAAGACTGGTCGCTGACGCTCGGTATTGAGGAGCTCGATCCATGGATCACAGCAAGTGTGTTACACGAGGTGACGTTACGTGAGGGGCAGACTCGCACGCGCCTGGCAGCCATTTACCAGATTGAGCACGCAGCTGTGAAAAGCATCCGTGTGCAGCTGCCAGATCTAACGGAGGAAGAGCAACGCACAGTCCGTGCTAGCGGCAGTGTGGTGAAGGAAATCGTCAACGTGAAGGATGACCTGTGGGAAATCCGTTTCCGCCGCGGTGTCCTCGGGTCAGTGCCCTTACAGGTTGAGTTCCAGCGTGGTGCCGATCGTGGCAAAGGAGGTTCCGAGGACATTCGCCCTGCAGCAATGATTGGTGCCAAGCGCCTGACCTATTTCATGGCTGTCAGGACGACGGGTCGCCTCGATATGCAGGCAAGTAATCCGGCAAACGGATGGCGTCGTAGTGACTGGTCCGCCGTGCCGAAAGGCCTGCACAACCCAGCCGATACGAGTGTGCCGGATCTGTGTTACCGACTCAATGAGCCGGAGGGCACACTCAAGGTATCGCTGAAGCGTCACCAGATGGCAGACACCCTGAAGCTTCGCGTCACCGGCGGGCAGATGCGCACGATCTTCTCACCTGTGGGGGAGACACTCACCGCCGTGCATCTCCAGACCCGTGTTATGGAAAAGAGCATGCTGAAAATTTCCCTGCCCAAGGGTGCAAGCCTCTACAACGTGCTGGTTAATGACGAACCGGTGCACGTTGTTAAAGAGGGAGACGATCACCTGTTCCATGTGTCGCCTCCACCGGTCGAGACTGATCCTGCGACTGTTTCCCTGGTTTACTCGACTCCGGAAAATAAAGGTGATATCCGGCTCGCAGCTCCCGGCTTCAATGTGCCACTTGAGTCCCTGACTTGGGATGTGCTGGTGCCGGAAGGTTATGTGCTGGAAGGTCACTCCGGTGGCTTTGAAATGCGCGGCAGCCAGGGTGTGAC
>JARFPV010000014.1 GCA_029288115.1 Akkermansiaceae bacterium
TTACGCGGCGATGGTCGAAGCAATGGACCAGGCTGTGGGCAAGGTCTTGAAACAGCTGGAAGCATCTGGCGTGGCGGACAATACCATTGTGGTTTTCACATCCGATAATGGTGGTTTGTCCACAAGCGAAGGAATGCCAACCAGTAACCTGCCTCTACGTGGAGGTAAGGGGTGGATTTACGAAGGTGGTATTCGTGAGCCATGGATCATCCGTTATCCGGGAGTGACGAAAGCTGGATCTGTTAGTGATGAAGCGATCTGCTCGATTGATCTGTATCCAACCATCATGGCGGCATCGGGAATCAAAACCAAACACACGATTGATGGAGTTGATATCGCTCCTGCCCTGAAGGGTGGCTCCTTGGATCGCGATACGCTCTATTGGCATTATCCGCATTACAGTAATCAAGGAGGTCCTCCCGGCGGCGCAATACGCGTGGGTGACTACAAACTCGTAGAGCACTATGAAGATGGTAAGGTCATGCTCTTTGACCTGAAAAAAGATCTCGGCGAGAAAAAAGATCTAGCAGCAAAATTTCCGGAACGTGTGACTAAGATGCGTGCTAAATTACACCAATGGTATCAGAGTGTTGACGCTCAGTTCCTGCAGCAAAAACCTGATGGCCCTGAGCCATGGCGACCATAAACCGGTCGGTATTCTAAGTTTGAAACAGAACACAGCAATTATTCGTATCAAGCAGCATGATTTTAAAAACTAAACCTTTAATCGTTCTCATGGCGATGGTGGTCGGAAGTAGCCTTCTTGCCGACATCGACTACACAGATCCAAAACCCTTCGGCGATGCAGACCGTTGGGCGAAAATGTCAGACAAGCTAGCCATAGGCGAGTGGTGGAAGAAGCCTGCCGTTCCGGCCAAGGTAGATCGATGGAAAGAGGCTCGCGAATGGATCCAGTCGGTTGATCGTAAGAAAGCACTGGCATTTGCACTCTATACCCAGCACGCGGGTGTGCTGAAATTAAGTGCGCAGTGTTTTCCGCTCCTGCCTGAGGAGCCAAAGTCGGTCGTGCTCGAGCTCAAACAAAAAGGAAAGTGGGTTCAAGTTGATGAACAGCCCGTGCAATACCCAGGGTGGGATGTGCATTTTAGAGTTGAAAATTGGGATGCGTCCAAAGACGTCGCCTATCGTGTTAGGCTTGGTGAAATATCAAGTTTCGAGGGCTTGGTTCGCAAAGACCCGATCGATAAGGAAACCCTCGTTGTGGCCAATATGTCCTGTAACTCACCAAAGGACAGAGAGAGGTATACTCGGACACAATTCATTCAGAATCTGAAGAAACAAAATCCGGACCTGCTCTTTTTTGCCGGTGATCAGAATTACACCCATGAAGAAGCAACGTATGGCTGGTTGCAGTTTGGAGTGCAGTTTGCAGACATTATGAAAGACCGGCCAACAGTCTGTATCCCGGATGATCACGACGTTGGACACGGCAATGTCTGGGGCGAGGGGGGTAAAAAATCTCTGGGTAAAGGCGGTGCCACCGATGGCGGGTATATGTTTCCCGCAAAGTTCGTGAATATGGTCCAGCGCCAGCAAACGTGGAACCTTCCCGATGCCTTTGATTCTACGCCAGTTAAGCAAGGTATCGGCGTATATTATACCGAGTTAAATTTAGGAGGTATCAGCTTTGCGATTCTAGAAGACCGCAAATTCAAGTCAGCTCCGATGGGGAATATCCCCAAGATGGGGCCGCGCAATGACCATATTAACGATCCCGCATACGACCGTGCAGCTGTGGACCTGCCTGGGTTGAAACTGCTCGGGGACCGACAACTCAAGTTCCTCGACACATGGGCACGTGATTGGTCGGGCGCTGTGATGAAAGTTGCTCTCTCACAAACTGCCTTCTGCGGTGCTGTGCACATGCACGGTGGCGGAAAAAGTCGACTACTCGCTGATCTCGATTGCAACGGTTGGCCTCAAGCCGGACGTAACCGTGCATTGACCTATTTGCGTGCAGCGCGCGCAACCCATCTGTGTGGTGATCAGCATCTGGCTGTAGTGGTTAAACACGGTATCGAGGGCTATCGCGACGGGCCAATGGCGTTTACCAGCCCTGCACTCGTGAATACGATTTACGGTCGCTGGTGGTGGCCTGAAGGTGAAAAACCTGGCGGAGGTGATGCCATTAAATCATCATTGCCGTGGGTGGGGGATTACGAAGATGGCCTGGGGAACAAGATTACCATGTTCGCCTACGCAAACCCGGATCATCTGAATATGAAAACGCTCCGCGATGACTCCTCGCGTGAGAATCGTGGTGATGGATACGGGATCGCGCGCTTCAACAAAAAAACCGGCGAGACGGTCTTCGAATGTTGGCCACGGTTTTCAGATGTGAAACGAGGAAATTCCGGGCAGTTTCTCGGCTGGCCGATTCGTTTCAACGTCACTGAAAATGATGGACGGAATGCCGTGGCGCATCTCAAAGCGGTGCGGCTGCCCACGCCGAATGCCGTCGTCGCATTGACCAATGCCAAAACCGGCGAGTTGGTTTATTGCTACCGGGTAACCGGGGAGACGTTTAAAGCCCCAGTTTATAAAAATGGGCATTACACGTTAAAGGCTGGCAAAGATAAACCGACCCAAGTCCTCTTGGAAAATGTGCAGGTGAAGGCTAATTAGCCCGAGCTTTTTCCTTTTGGCCACCGACATAGAGGTGTTTTAGACATCCGAAGATGTTTTATGCTGAGAAGGCCCGATACCAATGCGATATGATCCGAGTTTCGGATGTAATAGATACTTATCCATTATTGGAGAGCGTGAAAATTGGATTTTGTTTGCGTATTTACTTTGTAGGAGATATGTTCTCCCATCACAGTAAGCATGATTCATGCTGACGCAATCAATTCATATACGATGAACCTTCGCACTAACACACAAAAATCACCTGCAGGTTTCGCTCTCATCGCCACCATTTCAGTGATGGTGCTCCTGGTTCTAGTCGCCCTCGCTATGCTCAGTATGAGCACCATCGAACTGCGTTCCGGCCAGAATGACAAGGCAATGGGCGAGGCCAAGGCCAATGCGCGCTTGGCACTGATGCTCGCCATTGGTGAGCTGCAAAGGCAGTCGGGTCAGGACACGAGAATCACAGCCAATGCCGCAATGATAAATCCAGACTACCCCTCGTTAGTAGGAGTTTGGAAAAGCTGGGAAGGCTCGAATCACGATGCAAACGGACGTCCCATTGTCCCGGATTATGCATCGAAAACCAAATTGGAGGCTGACAATGGCCGCTTTTTAGATTGGTTGGTTATCGGTGCTAGACAGAGAACCCCATCGCTGGATCCAACGGGCCTCGTATCCAAGACCCAAGGACCTGAAACGATTCCACTACTTTCGGAAGGCACCTTAGGAGAAAACAACGACAATCAAATCCACCTCGTCCCTCAACAGGTCGATCAAACTCCCGGAAACGGAGATGATAACAACGGCAATGGCACCTTCGCATGGTGGGTCAGCGGTGAAAATCAGAAGGCTCGACTCGGACAACCTTACAAGCCCCGCACAACCAATGCCATAGATTTGGTGGAAATGGGGCAGTCACACTCCCTGACCGATCCCGAGGTCTTTGGTCTCGCAGAGTTACTGGACGATCCCGAGGCCTTCGTCCCTGGCACAGGTGATGGAAAACTCGCGAGCAAGGTGTTCAGCCTGTCGACGACTACTTTGCTTACAGACTCAACTACTGTTAATCCTGCAGAAAGTTTCCATGACCTGTCTGCCTCCGCAGTAGGTCTGCTTACAAACTCTGCTACGGGCGGGTGGCGTAAGGACATCTCCGTTCTTACCGAGAGATGGGACAATATTTATGCAGCCTATCCAGGTGGAAAGCTGCCCCTCTTCCGTTATAAGCCCGAAGAAGGAGCTACCTCACAGGTTCCAAAGCCAACAACAAGCGACTACGATCCTGCCCAGTCGAACCTGTATCCCTGGAGTGAGTATTCACTGATTTTAGGATATAAGCAGCCTTCCACATACTATGCGGCTTCTGCATCTTGGGCATCACTCAAGAGTTTTGCCACTTCTTACAAGAACTTTTCCTACAGTTCCGGAGTCGTAAAGAGTCCATTTGTCTGGGGTAAGATCGCCAAGCAGAGAGCGTCTTCGATCACCTCCACTGAAATCTACAACCACAAGCACAGACAGTTACTCCACCCTCAGATCGCAAGGTGCCAATTTTTGGTTTATGCCAAAGCAATCGAAGATCCAAGGCGACTCAATCAAAATCCTAAACGATATCAATTGGAGTTGATGTATGTGCCATTTTTCACCCTATGGAATCCGTTCAATATTACCTTGGAGCATGAAATCAGTGGAACACTCAACGCAGGTCAAGGTAGCGGCAAACATACGAACTTTCTGGGATTTGGGACGCGACGTGCTCTGCCAGGGGCAATGGCGATCGTCGATAAAACAAGATATCCGGACCCTGATCTTGTCCCCAGCACTCAATACAGATTGCTCTCGAATGGCAACTTCCAGACTCTGGATTGGCCCAGAAACTACGCAAACCCATACGACAATGAATTGACG
>JARFPV010000015.1 GCA_029288115.1 Akkermansiaceae bacterium
CTCATCATTCGCGACGGCTGGGGTGTCAATCCCGGTGGAAAAAGAACCGCCAAAAAGGACGGCAATGCCTCCTTGCTCGCCAAAACTCCTTTCCACGATGAAATGCTCAAGAAGTATCCCAAGGGTTTCGTCAGCGCCTCAGGCCTCGATGTCGGACTGCCCGACGGACAGATGGGGAACTCGGAAGTCGGTCACTTGAACCTCGGCGCTGGCCGTATCGTTTACCAGGATCTCACCCGGATCAATAAATCCATCGAGGACGGCGAGATCGCGAACAACCGCGTGCTCAAGACCGCCTTCAACAAAGCGAAAAAAGGCAAGGTGCTGCACCTGGTCGGACTCGTCTCTGACGGCGGTGTGCACTCGCATCAGGATCAGCTGATCGCGCTCGCAAAGCAAGCACGCGAAAATGGTGTCGAGGAAATCTGGGTGCACGCCATCACCGATGGTCGTGACACTTCGCCAACTGGTGGAGCGGATTATCTTAGCTACGTCGAGGACGAGCTTGCCAAGTACGGCGCGCGGATTGTTACGGTAATTGGTCGTTACTACGCGATGGACCGTGACAAGCGCTGGGAGCGCACCAAGATCGCCTGGGATGCCATCGTTTATGGTAAGGGTAAAAAGAAAGACATCCTTGCCAGCGAAGCGGTTGCCGAAATGTATGAGCAGGACAAGACCGATGAGTTCCTCCTGCCGATGACTTTCTACCGTCACGACACCAAGCGTGTGAACGACGGTGACGTGGTGCTGTGGTTTAACTTCCGCGCCGACCGTGCACGCCAGATCTCCGAGGCATTCCTGACCAAACCACGTTTCACAGGATTCAAGACAGGCAGGCGCCCAAAGGTCCACTACGTCACCCTCACCGAGTATGATGAGACATACAAGGTGCCCGTGGTGTTCAAGCCTGAGAACCTGAAGAATGTGTTAGGCGAGGTGGTGGCCAAGGCCGGCAAAAAACAAATGCGCATCGCCGAGACGGAAAAATACCCACACGTGACGTATTTCTTTAACGGCGGAAAAGAAAAACCAAACAAGGGCGAAGACCGCTACATCGTGCCGTCACCCAAAGTCGCCACCTACGATCTGCAACCCGAGATGAGCGCCCCAGAGGTCATGGACACCGTGGTGGACAAACTCAAAGGCTACGATCTCTGCATCCTCAACTTCGCCAACCCCGACATGGTGGGCCACACCGGTAGTGTCGAGGCCGCCATCAAGGCCTGTGAAACCATCGATGAAGGCGTGCGCCGTGTCACCGAGGAAACACTGCGCCTCGGCGGTAAACTCATCATCACGGCCGACCACGGCAACTGTGAAAAAATGATCAACCCCGACGGCTCACCGCACACCGCACACACGACCAATCTCGTGCACGCGATTTACGTCGCCGCCGATCACGCCAAGTTCAGCGTCAACGACGGTATCCTCGCCGACATCGCACCCACGCTACTCGACATGATGAAGGTCAAGCCGTCACCCGAAATGACCGGCAAGAGTCTGCTCAAAAAAGGGTAGGGTCAATTCGATGAATTGACCGCGTTGAGATTTTCCGATCGCCTCGGCGTGGCGAATCGACCGACTTTTTTCTTAGACGGTCTCTCCACTTGGTGCATAGTGACCCTATGAAAACATTGATCACATCCGCATTTCTATGTCTGCTTGCCTTCTCTCCCGCCGCCTTGGCGCACGATCATCAAAGCACCGTTGAGGTCGCTGTGGGAGTGCCCGATCCCGGATGGAAGATCAGCATTGCCAGTATGTACGTTAAAAAGGGTAAGCTACTCGTCGTCTGTCAGGCAAAACACAACGGCGGCATCAACGCCCAGGTCATCACCGGGGTCAAGGCGAGCGCTCCGGTTGATAAAAAACACGCCGCCCTTCCTCGGAAAATCTACCTGCTCGGTGGTAAATGGGGCTGGGCTCGTGGATACTCGCACGTCACACCAGAACAGCTGAAAAAACACATCGCAGGGGCGACCCAGGTTTACTCCGCACCCGACAATAAAGTCCCCGAAGCGAAGGACTTCATCGGCCTCGAGTTGAAAAAAGCCGAAGCCCTGGCAGACAAACACAAAATCCCTCACCGCGTCGTCATGATCGATGGCAAACATCTTCCCGTAACCGCAGACTACCTTCCGAGCCGCCTCAACTTCTCCATCGAAAAAGGCAAAGTCACCAAAGTGACGAAGGGGTGAAAAGGGATCCGTGTGGTGCATTTGCGGTAGGGTCATCTCGCCGAGATGACCGCCATCATTCATCCGGTCGTTCTGGCAAAACGACCTTACCTCAATCACTCACACCATGGGCACGAACTTGACCGGCATGTGCTCGGTGAACTCGATCTTGCCATCGTCTTTTTTGCAGTAGCTCGTCAGGATTTGGTGGGAGGTTCCGTGAGCAACGGGCACAATCATGCGCCCGCCGGGTTTGAGCTGCTCGAGTAACTTCTCCGGCACCTGTTTGGCTGCGCAGGAAACGATAATGGCATCAAACTTCCGGTTCTCCGGCCAGCCGAGGTTGCCGTCGCTCACACCGACAACGACGTTTTTAATGCCGAGCGCTTCAACGTTTCTGGCAGCCATTTCCGCCAAGTCGGGGATACGCTCCAGCGTGCAGACCTGTCTGGCAATCGACGCCAGCACCGCCGCCATGTAGCCGCAGCCAGTGCCAATATCGAGCACTTCGGATTCCGGTGTGAGACGCGCAAGCTCGGCCATCGTCGCCACGATGTAAGGCTGGGAAATCGTCTGGTTGTGACCGATGGGTAACGGCCGGTCGTCATGCGCATAGTGCACCAATTCCGGCGGCACAAATTGCTCACGCGGCACCTTGACCATGGCATCAAGCACGAGCGGATCATGGATCCCTCGCGCCTTCAAATGCTGATAGAGCATGGTCTCGACCGCTGGCTTCACAACGACACCATAGCACAGTTGCGTAGAATCGGTAGGGGCATCTCGCCGAGATGACCGCTTTGTCCATCCGGTCGCCTCGGCGAGGCGACCCTACCCGTCACGCATTCACGCGCCCATCAACGCCTTCAAATGCGCTTCAACTGCCAGAGCGAGGCCTTGGACATTATAACCTCCCTCGAGCAGCGATACGATCCGTGACCCTGAATGCTTTTTGGCAATCCCCATCACAAGCTTGGTCAGCTCGGCGAACCCTTTGTCGGTGAAATTGAAATCACCTAACAAGTCGTCATGGCGTGAATCAAATCCAGCCGAGATGAGCACCAGGTCCGGTTTGAATTTCTCTGCCGCCGGCACGAGTCGACCAGTGAAGGCTTTCATCGCTGCCTTGTCGTCCGCGCCACGGGGCAGGGGGACGTTGATGTTGTATCCCTTGCCCTTACCCTTGCCGGTTTTGTCCGCCGAGCCAGACCGTGGAAAGGCGTAAAGCGCATGGGTGGAAAAGAACAGCACGCTGGGGTCGTCATAAAATGCCCACTCAGTGCCGTCGCCGTGGTGGTAATCCCAGTCGACAATAAG
>JARFPV010000208.1 GCA_029288115.1 Akkermansiaceae bacterium
GCGGCGCTACTGAGCCACGCGACCTCCCGATTGAAGGTCGTGACGCCAATGGCGTGCATCAAGCGATGGAATTCCTCACAGCAAACACCCAGCATCAACTTGATAACAATTTTGATGGTTCAAATCCCGAACTCAACGCCACAGACAAAGAAGTGGTTGTCATCGGCGGTGGCGACACCGGAACTGACTGTGTGGGAACAAGTATCCGTCAGGGTTGCAAAAATGTGATTCAACTTGAGATCATGCCGATGCCTCCATTGGAACGCGCTGCTGACAACCCATGGCCAGAGTGGCCCAAGATCTACAAGATGGACTACGGTCAGCAAGAGGCCGAAGCGACTCAAGGGGCAGACCCCCGCAGCTATCTGGTGATGACCAAGTCTATCATCAAGGATGACGACGGAAATGTGACCGGACTTCAAGTGGTTGACATCACCTGGGGGAAAAACGATCAAGGTCAGTTTGCTCCTATCGAAACGGATGGCACGCTGCGCACCATTAATGCTCAACTTATCCTGCTGGCCATGGGCTTCCTTGGCCCCGAGCAGAAGATCATCGATCAGTTCAAACTGGAAACCGATGCTCGCAGCAATGTTAAAGCCGACCACGAAGTCTACACCACCAATGTTGAGGGTGTATTTACTGCTGGTGACATGCGCCGTGGACAGTCACTGGTCGTATGGGCTATCAACGAGGGTCGAGGAGCCGCACGCGAATGTGATCGCTACCTGATGGGATCAACGCAACTACCGTAAATACTAGCGTGTGGTTGCAGATTCTGATGAAGGCTTGGCATTTTCACCGTCATGTTTCTCAGGATTGATCAACCCTTGGAATTGCTTGATCCATTCGGGGGCATCTTTATGTGATAAGTTGGCTTCAAGATGCTTGAGCATTTGTAGTGCCGACTGCCGCTGATCACCCGCATTAAAGCAATCCATCTCCATTTTCCACAGTAGCGTGGGGCGAGTTTCACTGAGAAATTTCTCAAATTCCGGTGCCCGCATGGCGTCTTTCTTACCGATTGTCGTACCCTCTCGATCATTCCATTTTTCGATTAAATGTCCTTCGTGAAGAATGCGCTTTTTCCAAGCTGACCGCAGCGAATCGATTCGAGAAGGCATGCGTAGCGGAGGCAATACGACCTTGTCGTAAATTTGCGCGATATCCATTGTCGATTGCGGCCAGTCTTTGACCCTGATGTTCAGGCTGTAGGCTTTTGCAAAAACAGAACCTAGTGCATTTTGGCTGAGAATTGACCGATGTGTCTTGAGCACTTCTGCGTTTTTCATGATCTGGTCAAGATGCTCGACGGCACGCTTACCCATTTCACTGATATCGCCATCACGGCGTGCGGCTTCGATGCTGAGTAATAGCCACGCCAACTGATGCCGGAGCGCCATCCGCATAGATGCTGAACTTAAACGCTCCTTGTTTCTCCTTTTCCATTCCCGGAACTCGCTCGCCTTACGCTTTTCATCGGTGAAACGAATTTTTTCATAGCATTTCAGATAGAGATCCATTGTCGCATCATCCGATTGGATCGCTGAGCGGTAATCTTGAATAGCTCGTTTGAATAGTCCGCCTACTCGCTCATTAGACTGCTTCTGAATCCTTTCCAGCTGCTCTTCCAAAGCAATGCGATCCGCCTCCGTAAGAGTGGCAGGGTCAGCCGAGAGATGACTAGCCATACCGCCCAAAACCAGGATCAGAACTCTCACATGTGCCATCTTAAGTAGAATGAGTAACTGCATGATTGTTACAGCGTATCAGAATGATGACATTTGTCGAAAAAATCTAGCTGCTCAGACTTGCCTGATCCTGATTCGGCATGTATGGCATCGCCAACATGAAAGGCCTCATTCTCAAAATCGACTGCCCAGACCAGCATGGTATCGTCGCAAAGATTGCTTCCTACGTAGCGGACTACGCCGGAAACCTGGTGGAATTCTCCCAGTTCACCGACGACCAGAATGCGAAGTTTTTTGCACGTGTCGAGATCGACACCAGTGACCTCACAGTGGACGTCGAGGATTTTGTCCAAGGATTTGAAACACTCGGGAAATCTCTTCAAGCGACCTGGCACTTCCGCCATCAACCATACAAGATGCGCACGGCGGTGTTGGTGACCAAGACCGACCACTGCCTCAACGAAATCCTCTGGCGCACCAAACTCGGTGAAATGCCCATTGAGATCACTTCGATTATTGGCAACCGTGACACATGCAAAGCGATTGCCGACAACGCAGGCATCCCATTCCACCACATCGAAATGGATGGCGACAAAAAAGCCGAGGGTTTTCAACAAATCCGAGACCTGTTAGTTGAGCAGAAAGTCGAACTCACTGTTTTGGCGCGCTTCATGCAAATTTTACCAGATTGGTTCTGTCAGGAATTCGGCGGTAAGATCATCAACATCCATCACTCTTTTTTACCGGCGTTTATTGGCGCCAACCCCTACCGTCAGGCCTATGAGCGTGGTGTAAAGCTCATCGGGGCTACCTGCCACTACGTCACCTCCGATCTCGACGCCGGACCCATCATTGAGCAGGAGGTCCAACGCGTGCAGCATTTCCACAGCCCACAGGACCTCATCCGCCTCGGGCGCGACTGCGAGCGTAATGCCATCGCTCGCGGAATCCGCTACCACGTGAATGACCGCACGATCATCCACAAGAACCGCGCGATTGTTTTCCCCGATTAATGTATTATCGGTCTACTCTTACGTAAGCGTTTCTCAAACAAGCAGGTGGATGTGAATCCTGCTTCCTTCAAGATCGACACCCCCTGCTCAAAATCTTGCGCAACCTCGTCTGGGGCGTGAGCATCAGACGAAAGTGTGATTGGAATATTCGCCTCAACAGCGAGCCCGAGAAACTCTTCCGACGGGTAGGCTTCTGCGCAAGGTTTGTGCAAACCCATCATGTTGAGTTCAATGGCAACTCCTGAGTCTGCGATAGCCTCAATCACTGGATCATAATATCGACGGAGGTCGCCATCCGGCTGATACCCAAATTTTTTGATCAGATCCGGATGCCCCAGAAAATCAAAAAGTCCACTGCGGGCCATCGCAGCATATTCATTCCAGTACGTTTCCCAGATAAGATCTACATCTACTTCGGACCAGCGATCAAGCGATGCTGGATTATCAAAACCCCACGGCTTGTCACCGCTACTCAAATAGTGAATGGAACCAATCAGGTAGTCCCAGCTGTGTTTACCGGCTAGATTTTCAATCCACTTCTCGTTTCCTGGCAACCAATCACACTCCAGTCCGGCACGCACAGCAAGCCGGTCGCCTGCATGAGCGCGAGCACGGTCAATCCACTCGAAATACTCCGGCAGTTTCCCCTCGAGCATCCTCCAGTCATCAAATGGCTCAGGAGATTGCGGTGCGTGATCCGAAATACCATATTCCGCCACACCACGCTCGATCGCACGATCAATATACGCCTCAGGTTCACCCACCGCGTGCAAACACAACGGTGTGTGGGTATGATAATCCGCAGGTAAAATGGCTTCGGGCATGTGAGAAAATCAGGTCGTTGCGTGCAGCGACCTTATCTGACCATTTCCGCGAATACGATACTGATATGAGGTCAGTTCACGTAATGCCATCGGGCCGCGCGCATGCAGTTTATCAGTTGAAATACCGATCTCAGCTCCAAACCCAAACTCACCGCCATCGCTGAAGCGCGTCGAGGCATTGTGGAAGACACATGCACTGTCGACTCGCGTGATAAAACTTTCAGCGCGGTTGGAGTCGGCGGTCACAATGCACTCGGAATGCCGTGAACTGTGCGTGTTGATATGATCAATGGCTTCCTTCATACCACTGACCACCTTGATCGCTACGATGAGGTCGAGGTATTCGGTGTCCCAATCCTCATCGGATGCGACCACCGCAGCATCGCCAAGGATTTCCAATGCTTTCGAGTCGCCTCTCATCTCCACTCCTTTTTCAGTGAAAACGGTGGCGATTTTCGGCAGGAAATCATTGGCTATCTGGTTATGAACCAACAGGGTCTCCATGGCGTTACACACGCCGGGTTTGTGAGTCTTGGCATCGTCAGCAATTGCGACCGCCATCTCGACATCAGCGTCTTTATCAATGTATGTGTGACAAATGCCGTCGTAGTGCTTGATCACCGGCATACGAGCGAGCGAGACAACCGTCTCGATCAATCCTTTTCCTCCCCGTGGGATGATCACATCAAGCCATTGATCCATCCCTGACATCACGCTGACGCTCTCCCGGTCTGTAAAGGGGATCAGCTGGATTGCACTATCAGGGAGACCTGCCGACTGACCACCCGACTGAAGCGCGTGGGCGATAGCCTTGTTAGAATGAATCGCCTCGGAACCACCGCGTAAAATGGTGGCGTTTCCAGACTTCAGACAAAGAACCGCTGCATCGCTGGTCACGTTGGGCCGACTCTCATAAATAATCCCAATCACTCCAATAGGCACTCGAACTTGCTGGATACAGATATCATTAGGCCGAGTCCATTCGTCCATCACTTCTCCGACCGGATCGGGTAAATCAGCGACTTCTTCGATACCCACAGCAATCGCCTCGAGCCGGGCATCATCGAGTCGAAGTCGGTCTAACATCGCTGACGTCAAACCATTCTCCTCACCAGCGGCGATATCTTTGGTATTGGCTTCCAGGATAGCGGCCGATTGCTCGCGCAACCCGTTAGCCATCGCTCGCAGAATATCATTTTTCTGCCCGCTATCTAGCACTGCCAAGTCATGGGCGGCCATACGGGCTTTAGCACCCATCGCTAGGATGGTGTCTTTTATTTCCTGAGAATCCATGGACGGGTAGGATGCTAGATATCCGAAACCTCTAGATGGCTGACTTCCTCCTTCACCTTCTCGGCGAGAGGCGTCGAGAGGTAGCGCTCGGTGCTACTTGCAGCAATCGTTACGATGCGCTTGCCTGCAAACTCGGGTCGTTTGGCAACTTGAAGAGCCGCCCAAATGTTGGCACCACTGGAAATCCCAACTGGAATACCTTCATTTTGAGCAACCTGCTGTGCAGTTGCAAAGGCATCCTCGTTGGTCACGCAAATCACCTCGTCAATGATCTCTGTATTAAGGTTGCCCGGAATAAAACCGGCACCGATTCCCTGAATCTTATGAGGTCCGGGTTGACCACCGCCAATGACTGGGCTGTCGGCCGGCTCTACGGCAAACGATTTCATATCCGACCGCGCTTTGAGCACTTCGGACACGCCTGTGAGAGTGCCTCCAGTTCCGACTCCTGCAACAAAAGCCGCAATATCACCATCTGTATCAGCCCAGATTTCCTCAGCTGTTGTGCGGCGATGGACTTCCGGGTTTGCTGGATTGTCGAATTGACCTGGTCCAAATGCACCGTCGCCAGCCTCTTCAATGAGTTGATTTGCCTTGGCAATTGCGCCACCCATTCCTTTGGCTCCCGGAGTCAAGACGATCTCGGCGCCAAGCATACGCAGCAGCACACGACGCTCCATCGACATGGTTTCAGGCATAGTTAGAATACAACGATATCCTTTGGCACGGGCTACGAAGGCGAGTGCGATTCCGGTGTTCCCGGAAGTTGGCTCGATAATTGTTCCGCCAGGCTTGAGGCTTCCGTCCTTCTCTGCTGCTTCAACCATGGAGCGACCAATGCGGTCTTTCACACTGAATACAGGGTTGAAAAATTCGGCTTTAACGAGCACTTCGGCGTCCAAGCCTTTGGTGACGCTATTGAGTTTGATAAGTGGAGTGTTACCGACGGTTTCTACAAGGTTATTGGCGATGTTGCTCATGGTTTGCTATTAGGTTTAGAAATTGCTGCCCCACAGCTTTACCCAATGCCGAACGGAATCAAGCACGTTTCGTTGTGGTTTTTGTCATTTGAGAACAAATCACATACTGGCTACTAGAAGTAACTTCTGTAAAATGATCTGAATTAACGTCTTGTATCA
>JARFPV010000233.1 GCA_029288115.1 Akkermansiaceae bacterium
AGTCACTGAACAACTCCATCAACTGAGGCGGCAACTGTTCACCATTGGGGCGCATCTTTCGCACCGCTTCCGCGAGCAATGGGAACGACTTAATCCAGTAGCTCATCCGCTGCATGCGTGCCTTGTCTATAGCAGGCGTACCCTCCTGGATATTTATGTCCGCACGGGCAAAATCCATGTGGTAGATCAATCGCATGAATAGCCAAACCGTATTCGCGAGATCAACCGTGTGTCTTTGATCGGGGTTCATCTTCGCCTTGTCCGGCTGCATCTTGTTGATTTTTTGCGCTCGCGCGATGAGGATCGGCGCCACTTCCTCAAGCTCCTCAAAGCTAAACCGGTCACGTCTGTTCTTACCCTTGGTCACCTGTTTCACCGCTTCTTCGACCTCACCATCCGTCATCCCCGTCATTTTGATATCCTCCTTAGAGAAGTCACCCACAGCGAGCGATTTGATTACGCCAATGTCATCGATTCGAAATACGGGCAGTTTGCGTGCAAACTCAGGACGGAACAAACAGTCCAACATTACCTCTTCCGGTCCCAGCTTAACCTTTTTCCCATCCACGATGATCTTCATGCTTCGGTCACCATGAAGCTTAAGCATTGTGAATCCTGCCCAAGTGGAGAACGGTTTAATTCTCCCCCCGTCTTGAATCGGAATGTCTCGCGCAGCATTAACGACCTTTTCCTCCCAAGGCTCGTAACCACTGACCTCGCTCGACTTTTTCTGCGTCACATTGAGTCGCAGCGTGTAGAGCCCATATCCTCCTATGGCGAGCAACATCAGAACGAACGCGGCCCATCGGCCAATCGTGGAACGTAGCTTTCTAGAATCCTGACTCATGACGTGGGTGGTGGGGTTGATTTTTTGCCGCTGCCATTAATAAACAGAACCAGTTTCGTTACAAAATGGATCGTAAGGCCCAGAATGGAGATATAGAGACTCCACTTCGGCCACTGGTCGGAAGGGTTTTTGACGATGGCAAACCCGGATTGAGGCACTTCAGTCTCTCCGGACCAACGTGCCTGGTAGAGTGTGTAACCTCCGTAACGCATCGGATCATTCATACGGATCGTGAAGTTCTTTTGCCCGTCATCAGCAATACGCGTGATTTTACTCTGGAAAAAACTCGGCTTCATCGTGCCCGGATAATATTCGCCAATTGACTCGTCCAATTGCACGTGAAATGGCATTGGCCAGATCTCACGCACCAGATCAAAACCGTAAACCTTGCCATCCACGGATGCGGTGACAAAATCGATATTCGGACCGTATAACAACAGCCGCTGAATCGTCTCGCCTGATTCTTTGGATACAACATCAACGAGGCAGCCCGCCGCGTTTTCCTCCTCCGTCGTGGAGAGTTCCTTCCAAGCAAGCACGACACCATCGACAACTTGCGGGTCGTCTTTATCCGACGACCGCCCCATCTCGCTGTTACGCAACCAATTCGTCACCACCAGATCGAAGGGCAGCTCGGGTAGCGAGACCTCAAGCCGATGCTTTGGCTCGAGTGATTTGAGAGACTCAGCCGGCACCACGTATGGTTTCGTTCTCTCGCCGTCGACAATTTCCGCCACTTCAATCGTATAGTC
>JARFPV010000306.1 GCA_029288115.1 Akkermansiaceae bacterium
ACAGAACCCGGAAAGCAGAGCCCGAAAATGCTGGAGTGGAGTGATGGGGTGGCCGAGCGATACAGAATGATGCTCTTTGCGGACGGCGAGGAGGTGTTTGTGGCCCCCTTCGCTGAAGCTATGGAGGCCAGGGATGATATTCATTCCGGTATGGCACCGGAGGCGAGGAAACCAAAATGTGTTAGGAAAGGCTTTAAGCGTAAGGACGTGGAAAAGGTGCTCGCGAAAGGAGGCAGGCTCAGTGTGGGCGAGGTTCTGCGCTGTAAGGTAAGGTATTTCAGCGATGGGATGACGTTTGGTAGTCGCAAGTTCGTCAATGATGTATTCAAAGGCGCGAGGGAGAGATTTGGCGAGAAGCGCAACAGCGGTGCAAGGCCGTTGAAGGGGGTCGGCTGGCAGGAAAAACAGACGCGGCTATACTCGATGCGGCAGTTGGTGAAGGACCCACTGAAATGACCCTTCGACTCGAAGACGAAAAAATAATTTCCATCCCATTGCCGTTTGGGTCAAGAAGGGGTGATGTGTGTTAGAATTTGTTAGGGTGTGCCGACTGGCCAAGCTGCCGCAGCAAGTCTCCTGCCTCGTTAGTCACGGTTTCTACTTAAAGCTAAGCGTCAGACGGTCGATGCTGGGTTTCGACTTGTTCTCAGTTGTGTCTTCAATCTTGAGTTCGATCTGGAATCCAAAGCCTTCGGGTAGGTCTGACAGGTCAAGCTGTGCGGGGGTTCTTTTGATTTGTTTGGAGAAACCTTTAATGTAGTCGTAGCTTTCTTTCACAGCCGACCACTTGCTCCACTTGTCGATTTTTCCATCGTTGTTAGTATCCACGCCGACACGTGTTTCGACTTTTTCGACCCATGGGCCGGGGCTGACGAAGTCGGTCTGCTGCTGAGTCGCGAGATAGAATTGTCCCTCGGCGAAACAAACGTCCGGGTCGGGGTGGCCGTTGCCAATTTTGTCGCACCAGGTGAATGGTTTATCGATGGATGATGAGGTGAACCAACCGACGCTCATGTTGTGGCCGCCGGCTGGATCGTAGTCGCCGAACAGGTAATACTGGCCGCCGATACTGATGGCTGCCCAGTCGCCGTAGGCCTCTTGCTCGGGTTTGTGGATTTCATATTTCGCGATGTTGGTTTTATAATTCTTAGGATCTTCCTTTGCCCAATGCGGGTGTTTGTAGGTGCCGGTTTTCCCGGTGGGTTTGGTGCGGTTATCAACGGCGGGATTTTTGGCGACAAACTCGCTGATGCCATTCGGGCTGACAAAGTGACCGGCGAGCGGAGAGTCCCATGAGCGCTTGTTGGCTGAGATGGGACTCCAGTCCTCGATGATGCAATGCATCTTTCCATCGAGACCGCGGATGAAGCCAGCATCGGAACCGTGTGACGGGTCTTTGACCGCGATGCCTTTGTTCTCGCCGGGTTCACCATCGGTCAGGTCGCTGTCCACATAGACGTGGGGGTCCTGGTCGTTGGGGAAGTCGTAATAGATGTATGCTTTGCCATCGACCATCTCAGCACTGGTCACCCACTTGGAGAATTTTTCTGTCACCGGGCCGTGATGCACCCAGTTTTTCATATCGCGGCTCTGCCAGGCGTGGTAGCCACCTTTGCTTGGTTTGAGGCCGCCAGGGGCATTATACTGATTTGGAAATCGGGTTGTTTGAAGTGGCACATCGAATCCTTCGAGCTTGGCTGCTTCTGGCGTGAATGGTGCAAGGGGTTTGGCTTTTGCCCCCTTTTTTCTCCGCGGCTGCCCATTGCCATACCGCCCAAACATCCAGTAGTTATCGGGTCCCATGGTTAGCAGGACAGGTGCGTCTTGGAGGTTTGAGGGGCCGAGGTTTTTGATGGGATTCCAGTTTTGCCAGATGGGAGACTGGGTGATGGTCAGCGACTTTACTGAGCGCTTGGATTTAAATGACCGGGTTTTCGTCAGGAGCGTTGCCGATTTTTCCTTGGGCGAAACCAGGCCGTTTTCAATGATGATTCCATCTGAACGCTGAATCTGATTTTTCCAATCTTTGTCGCTGCCGATGCTCCAGTCTTTGTTGTCAGCGTGGACAATGAGCATGTTGAGCAGGGAGCTCAATGTGAGTATGGTCAGGGTTTGTAGTTTCATGAGTTATTAAAATTAATGTTGAGATGGGTGAAATGGCAATGGGATTATTCTGTTAGGGCTGGTATAATGGTTTACATGCCCCACGTGATTACATAAAATACTGACGATATGCATCATTTATTCATGAAATCACTACTGGTGAGTGGGGTTGCCTTATTTTATTTTTACGCGGGTGATGCCCGTGCGGATAGTGGTCCGTATCTTGCCAGTGGTATTAAGATTGGCGAGGTCGATCAGACATCTGCAATTGTATGGGTGAGGCTGACCAAGGAAAAGCGCGCTGATTTCGGCAAACTGCCGATTTTCACCAAGGGACTGAAGCGTAACGAGGAAGATGCCGAAAGCATGCCTGATGACGTGGTTCCCGGAATGGCGGGCGAGGTGCGGGTAGGATATGTGCCTACAAATGAGAAACGCGTGCCCACATGGACTGCTTGGACGAAGGTGCTGCCAGAGAATGACTTCATTCACCAATTCAAATTAGCTGACCTCAAGCCTGGTGCCAGCTACAGCTGTTTGGTCCAAGTACGCCAAACTGGGAGTGCTAAAATCTCGACCACAACGAATGGCGGTTTTAAGACAGCTCCTGAAAAATCACAAGGTGAGCCAGTACGATTTATTGTGACGACCTGCCAGTCCGTACGCAGTATTGATTCGGGCGCACAAGGACATGTTGCATACAAGACCATGCTGACATTAGACCCGCACTTCTTTGTGCACACAGGCGACATCCTCTACTACGACAAAGCTCCGTTGTGCAAAAATATCAAGCAAGCGCGCGCGAAGTGGGGGCTTATATTTGCTTACGAGCACAACATGAATTTCCACCGCCAAGTCAGTTCTTATTTCATGAAGGACGATCACGACACACTGAAAAACGATTGCTGGCCTGGTCAGACCTACGGTGACCTGACTTTTGACCAGGGATTGAAAATATTCCGTGAACAGGTCCCGATGGGGAAAGAAACCTACCGCACAATTCGGTGGGGCAAGGATGTGCAGATCTGGATGACCGAACATCGCGACTTCAGAACTTCTAACAGGGTGGAGGACGGCCCTGAAAAAACGATTCTTGGAGAAGAGCAGAAAGCGTGGCTGATGAAAACGATGCGAGAGTCTGATGCGACGCATAAGTTTCTTATTGTTCCCGGGCCAATCGTCGGGCCCGACAAGCGGGGGAAAAACGACAACCATTCAAACAAAGGCTTTTCTCATGAAGGACAGCAACTGCGTGATTTCTTGGCCACACTTAAGAATACCTACGTTATCTGCGGTGACCGTCACTGGCAGTACTGCTCCAAGGATCCCAAGACCGGCGTTCTGGAAATGGGCTGCGGTCCGGTCAATGACCAGCACATGTTTGGCGGCGCACCCAAGCTGGATGAAACCTATCACCGGTTTTTTGGTCAAAAGGGAGGTTTCCTCGCAGTCACCGTGGAGGATGGCAAAGCGAAGGCCGAATGGATGTCGGCTGATATTAAAGACGACACCGGCAAACCCGAAGTCCGCCACACCGAATTGTTAGGAAGCAAGTGAGCTTCAAAGGTAAGCTGTGAAAATGAAAACAGGTTCCGGCTTGCCGTGAGTGGGTAGCGAGGCATGATGGAAGGTGTTCCCGTGATGGGATATTCGATTCATGGAATTACTTGATGTTGCCGCCATCCTGCTGTCGCTTGCGGCGGTGTTTGCTTACGTGAACTACCGCTGGATCAAGCTGCCGACGACGATTGGTATCATGCTGATCAGCCTGGTGCTTAGTTTGCTGCTGATTGGTGTGGGTCAGTTCATGCCTGGCATGCCTGATGCTGTCTCTTATACACATCTCCGATCCCACGAGACATATCTGCTTATC
>JARFPV010000364.1 GCA_029288115.1 Akkermansiaceae bacterium
AGTGTGGCGATCATGAACAAGGGGGAGATTGTGCGGCAGGGAACGATCTCCGAACTGACGGAAAAAACCCGCCGCTACGTGATCCGTACACAAGGTGATATTCCGGCTGGGATGTTGAGCCAATTGAAAGCTGACGGTGCCGATATCGAGGCCGAAACGATTACCGTCTATCAGAGCGACCCCGCACCAATGCAGCCCATTCTGGATGCCCTGCGCGCTGCAGGGGTGACGATTGTTGAAATGCGTGAGCTACGGCAGTCGCTTGAGGAAATGTTTATGGAAGCCGTGGAAAACGAAACGATCGGAGGTACGCAGAAAAAGGCAGGGCCACCTGACCTTCCAGGAAAGGGGAGCCAGTCATGAGGCAAATACTAACCATTCTCTGGGACTCTTACCGGCTACTTACCGCGAAGAAGCTGTTTTGGGTGGTTTTGGCGCTCACGATGATAATCGCAGGAGCTTATGCCTCGGTGGGGTTCACTCCTGACGGTATTTCCCTATTCTTCGGAGCATATCACATTGATAGCGACTTTATCGTAGAGGGCAGCCTGATGGCGGAGTATCTCTACATGCTGATTTTTGTGGATTACTTGGTTCCGTATTGGCTGGGGTTCATGGCATTGGTTCTCGCTTTGATATCGGTGTGCCCGATCTTTCCGGATTTTCTCAAGAGCGGATCCATTGATGTGGCAGTTTCAAAACCTGTCAATCGAGTCACACTTTTCCTCGTCAAGTATCTGGGCTCCCTTCTGTTTGTGGCGATCCAGGTGTTTGTTTTTTGTGTCGTTGTTTTCATCGCACAAGGTTTGAGGCTTGGAACATGGAACTGGAATATTTTCCTTGCGGTGCTCTTGCTTACTTTTGTCTTTAGCCTGATTTATTGTGTGGCTGTACTGACCGCAGTTTGGACGCGCTCAACTCTCTTTTCATTGCTCATGGCCTTGCTGCTATGGGGGCTTACTCTTGGCCTCCAATGGGCGGAGATGTTTTTTTACCATGAGGCATACACCAAACCTGCGATAGGAATGCAGGTGGATTTTGAAACAGCGGAGGTGACTTATTCCGATGAACCCGGTGAGCCGAACGAGGGCATGGTCAAGGTGCATCGCGTTATCAAGGGCATTTGTACTCCATTGCCAAAAACCCGCGAGGCAACCTACATGTTGAAGAAAAAAATCTCGGTCCAAGGGAAAAATATGACCCGGATGTCTGAGTTCATGGAAGCAAGCGCCGATGAATTTGAGCGACGTCAGGCAGAGGCACAGGAGGCATATGAAAACCGACACTCGGATTTCTATGTGATTGGCACCTCAATGGCATTTCAAGTAGTTGTTCTAGGATTGGCGTGCTTTATCTTTGCGAGAAAAGATTTCTAACATTTTTGTTGTTGTGCCTGTATGGATTCCTGAGTGGTTGGCATTTGTAGGTGTCATGGCGCTTGGTCAGTTTAGTCCTGGACCGGACATGGTTTTGCTTACGCGCACGGCACTTTTTTCAGGTAGGAAATCAGGCTGCTGGACCGCAGTCGGCATTGCGTGCGGGTTAGCTTGTCATGCGGCGATTGCTGTGACCGGTGTGGCGGTCATCATGACACGCGGTGGAACATTCGTGTTGGTGATGAAATGTGCTGCCGCACTTTATCTGACGTGGCTCGCATACCAATTGATTCGAAGCGGTTTGAAGCCATCCCGTTTATCGGTTGGCGATGGAGAAGGGAAAAAAGAGACTGCATTCACCAGTTGGAAACGTGGTCTGCTTTGTAACCTGCTCAACCCGAAGGTGGCTGTGTTTCTTGCCGGTGTGACTGCGCCTTTTTTGGCGATACAGGATTCTCCCGACAAGTGGCCACTCGTTCTTTGGCTGACGATTGTGCTAGAGGGGGTGATCCTTTGGTGTGCGTGGGTGTTTTTACTTCAGGCACCCGTGATCCGTGAGCGCTACCTCCGTGTAGCACATTGGTTTGATCTGGCTTTTGGAGTCATGCTGCTAGGGCTGGCGGTGATGGTGGTTTGTGTGAAGTAGGGTAGCTTTGTAAGCTGCCGACAGGATATGGCCCATGGGTTGACGACAGCTTGAAAAACTGTCCTACTTTTTCAGTTGCTCCGCCGCCTGCTTTGCAAAATAAGTCAGAATGATGTCTGCACCCGCTCGCTTAATTCCTGTGAGTGATTCCAACACGACAGACTTTTCGTCGAGCCAGCCATCCTTGCTTGCGGATTTGATCATCAGATACTCGCCACTGACTTGATAGGCCGCCACGGGCAGGGCAGTTGTCTCCCTGACTTGGGAAATGATATCGAGGTAAGGGCCGGCCGGCTTGATCATGACGACGTCGGCTCCCTCTTCTTCGTCTAACAAGGATTCCCTGATTGCCTCGCGTGCGTTCGCGGGATCCATCTGATAGGTTTTTTTGTCGCCTGCCTTGGGGGCGGATTCAAGTGCTCCGCGGAATGGTCCGTAGTAGGCAGAGGCGTATTTCGCGGTGTATGCCATGATGGAAACATCCTGGTATCCTTCGGAGTCGAGGGTCGCGCGAATGGCGGCAACTCGGCCGTCCATCATGTCCGAGGGCGAAACTATATCGGCACCTGCCTTGGCGTGGCAAAGAGCTTGTTGACAGAGGATTTCAACGGTCTCGTCATTAACGATTTCGAGGTCGTCTCCATTTTTTCTGACGATGCCGTCGTGGCCGTCGGCATTGTAGGGATCGAGCGCCACGTCGGTGATCACACACAATGTTGGGTGGGCGGCTTTAAGGGCCTTGATCGCTTGCGGCACGAGTCCATCGTCGTTGTGGCATTCTTCGGCACCTGAGGTTTTCAGAGCTTCAGCGATAGCGGGGAACAGCACGACAGCCTGGATGCCGAGAGCGTGGGCTTCTCCCGCTTCTTTCACGAGTCCGTTAATCGACCACCGGGTGCAGCCTGGCATCGAGTCGATAGGCTCATCCGTTTCCTTGTCGTGGACAAAGAGAGGATAAATAAAATCGGATGCCGAGAGCGTGGTCTCGCGTACAAGGGCACGGACAGCGGGGGACTTTCGGTTACGGCGTGGTCGGATCATGTGGATTTATTAACCGCGAATGGGCACGAATACACGCGTATTTTTTTTACGAGGTGCCAAGTGCGTCCTTGGGGACTTTTCGAGTATGAGGAATCTCCAGTTTATCCAGAGGTCTTTCACTATTACATGTCAGTCGTATTCACCAGCCAGAAGTCCTCATGGCCTCAGAACCCGGTTATTAAAACTCCGGCAGCATTTTGGCAAAACGGGGAAAAACAAAAAAAGTCTGATCTCGATGAGCACTTGCAAAAAGAGGCGTAGGAATCCCGCCCGCCATCTTGACCGCCAAAGCTTCAGCGCATGAGACAGCATTCGCGCGATGACCGGATCCAGCCCGCATATATCACCTAACATTATGTGGATACGTCTTTTTATGCCCGTAGCCTAACACAAAAGCGCTAGGAGTGATTAAAGCCCCTATCTCCTCCTCGCATGATGCTCTCGACCACCTCACTCAAAAAGCAAATTCCTAGCAGTAGCAAATTCCTAGCAGTAAGCGGCACCCACGACGAGCTCATCACGCGCAATGGAAAATACGCGCAGCTCTCGCGGCAGTCATTTTTAGCGGAGTAATCTTTGCCACGAGTGCCCAAGGTCACCATTTGCCTGCTTAAAATTTGCTTTTCCAGAACGGATGGCCAGCAAATTTGAGGATCCAGTATGCAGGATTATTCAGGGATTACCAGTGACCACCACCACCCTATAAAATTTGCGTTTCATGCCACGCAACTTATCGTAGACACTCATCGTCAACCCATTCCCGAGAACAGGATCTCCCAGATCATACCAAGGATCGTTACCAACCAAAGAATGACGCCATTGCACCTGATATAGCTCTCCGCGCTTACTGTCCCAGAACACATGCATGGCAGTCTCTACATTCAAGTTAATTTCTTCAGCGGGTGCAGCCTCATTGATGTAAATAACCCTCAAGTAGCCATTCGCACCCTGGGATCCGGCGAAAAGAACTCGATTTCTGCGGTCACACTCCAGGATGCGGGCTTCTCCTGAGTTTGGGATTTGTGGCAGTTGCACATATGTCTGGGCATTCCAGACATCAATATGCCCGCTAGTATGAACCGCATACAGGCGCCTCCCATCCGGGCTGTATGTTGCTCCACGCGGATAGGCTCCAGTGTTAAAGGTGCCGTAGCTGCTAGTTGGATTACTCGCATCCAGCTTGGCGATCTGGTAAGGCGCGCCGGATACAAAAGTAACGTAGTTACCATCCGCACTCAGCGACATCCCCTGACCATTGGAACCCCATGACCCCGATTTACTGATCGAGAAGGGATTTGTGGTAACATCGAGCACGCTCCAGCTTGAGGGGCTCAGCCCAGTCTGGTAGTAGATCATTTTCTGCTTGCCTGGCATGCTCTCGATATTCCCACCATAAACCGTAAAACTTGGAGAACTGTAGGTGTCATAGTGATCTCCTAACTGGTCACCGGTCTCGGCGTCATAAATTCTCATTTCTGAGGAAAACAGGACAAACAATCTACCATTTGAAGAAATCGCCACATCACGGGGATAAGAATAAGTACTGATGTGTTTCTCGATTGTGAGCGTACTCAAATTCACCACGGCAATTCCTTGGACAGTGCTGCCGGAATTTGCCACATACAGACGTGAAGAGTCAGCCGATAATTCCATGCGCAGTGGTGCACTGCCGGTAAAAATGGAAGCGAGCACTGCCAGCGAATTACTATCTATAACCTTCACCGTATTGGTCGAAGGGCTTGCCACATAGACCCGATCCCGGGTGTTATCCCTTTTCACTTCCGCCACCCCAAAATCAAATTCCTTCAACATGTCGCCATAATCAGCACGTGATGATGTGGTGAGGGAAGCAACGGCAACCAGGGTCAACAGGATACGCAACAGAGGGAAACAAACTACATTCATAATGAAATACATTGGGTTTAAAACGACACTATAGACATGACTGTTAGAAATTCACTCATTCGGGAAACGAGTGACCCAGGCGGGTGCCCCCAGTGATCTATCAAAAATTTACAGTCATAGAAAGGCAATTCGGCAGTACGTCATTGTTCCTAATCGAAAGCCAGATCGCGTTGATCAACCCCCTTATCACCCCATGAAAGCCCCTTCGATCACCTCACCCAAAAAGCAAATTCCTAGTAGTTTAGCGTGAGAGTTCATAGCCATCTGGATTGTCCTTGATAGTCCAGCCGAGGGCAGTGAGTTCGTCGCGGAGCTGGTCGGATGCGGCCCAGTCTTTGTTTTGTTTGGCCTGCCAGCGGCGTTCGGCCAGTTCTTGGATTTCTGCGGGGACATCTGAAGCATCTTCTTCGGCGGGGAGTTCGAGGCCGAGAGCGTATAAGATGGAGTCAAAGGCGGCGAGGTTGGCGGCTGCTTCGTCGCCCTCCAGTTTCTGGGCGGACTTCAGGCCGGAGAACAGGTGGCCTAGCGCCGCCGGGGTATTTAAATCGTTGTTCAACGCGTCGAAGGCGGCGGCGAATGTTGAGTTTTGAATGTTGAGTGTTGAATTGGAATTGTCGCCTGCGGCGGATTCCAAAGCGGCGCGGCCTTTGACGAGTTTGGCAAGGGCTTCCTTTGCTGCGTGGAGTGATTCCAAGGTGAAGTTGAGCTGCTTGCGGTAGTGTCCGGAGATGAGGACGTAACGGACTTCCATGGCAGTGTGACCTTTCTCTGCGAGGTCGTCGATGGTGTAGAGG
>JARFPV010000380.1 GCA_029288115.1 Akkermansiaceae bacterium
GATGTGTATAAGAGACAGGCCCTACCGCCCCCATCAGCACAGGAGCATAGTTTGCCCTAGCAGGATGGAAAACATACCGGCCACCGGAGGCAACCTCGTCGTCCCACATGGCAGCAGTATATGGATGAGCAGGCTGTGAAAGGTATCGGTAATTATTATCTTTCAGCCAGCCATGGACGAGAACATTTGGCGGCGCACTATTGTTAGGATAATACGATCTGGGTCCGAGCTCATAATTACCACTGCTACCTTGGAGTCGTTTGTAGAGGTTATAGTAATCACGCATCGCCCACCAGTTTGGCCCTCTGACCACGGAGTCGTTCCTCCGGAGAGCATTGGAAAACGGCGAGCCATCGCCCTTGGTGACACGATAGAGAAATCTTTCACGGACAGGCATCCCCGGCGCGTCGTATTGGCCTGATAAATAATCCCCTCCTCCCACAAACTCACCATCTTGCTGGTTAAACTTTGTCGGTTGCTCGTTTACTGAAACATCCGCATCGCCGTCCATTTCAAAAGCCAGGCTCAAGTCACGACGTAACCCTCCGGTCTTCACATCAGCCATCACTCCCATGCTTCCGTAACACACATCATGCCTTACTGATTTGATCCAGTCGCTGTAGTCACCGCCAGCACCTGTGACCAGCGGCACACCTCTGGAGGTCAATGCCTTGTACATGTTCTTCAACCATGGATTTGCGTCACCCTCCTTCAGCGGGTAATTGACCTTTCCTTCAAATGGCCCACCCATGACACCATAATCGACCCCTGTGGTGGCTGTGAGACGGGCCACCTGCCAGCGGTCGCCTTGGGCAAAGGTTCCCTCAGTCCATGCAAGATCAGCTTTCACACCTTCATCCTCAATCCAGAAGGCGTAGGCATTGGACATGCCCCCAGTATTGCCCAAGCTCACCTTGGGAACCATCACCGTGTCATTGGCATCCAGTGCCTGGAAAATACTAACCATGTCCGCACCGGAGTAGTCCTTTGCCGCTTGCATATCGGTCAGGGCATCGGGGTTACCCGTGGACACGAGCCAGCGGAGGAACTTCTTTTGGTCCGGCTGGCTGGGGTCATAACCGGCAGTATCCCAGACCCCTGCCCAGCGGGAGCGTCCTTGCTGCGGTGCAGTAGTGGAATCCCCGGAAAGGAGATCCGCTGGCGCAGTAACACGCTGATCCGCACCAACCGATTTCTGCAACTCGCCAATCGCCAGCATGAGCGCCAAGCGTGCATTGGCACGAGCTTGAGCCACGGCCTCATCATGCGTCTTGCTTCTGAGCTCCAGAGTCGACAGCGTGAGCATCGCCAAGGCGACCATCACGAGCAGCACCATCACACTGATCGTAGCGATCAGGGCAAAACCCTTCCCTTTCCCGTATCTTGGGAAAAACGCAGCTTTGGTTGTTTTCCTGTGAATAGTGATGGCGTGTAATGGATTTACTGTAGGTGCATTCATTCACCCTAAGTATGTATAATGTAGCCGAATTCCATTTTCTGCCCATCCTCAATTTTAATGATTCGGAAAATTGTCCAATAGACATCCTGTAAACGTGGGATAGTTCCCTGTAATCTACCTATTATGCTCAGTCCCATGAAAACAACGATTTGCCTCCTGTTGATTGCCACTTCGCTTGCAACCCTTGCCGAAGCCCCCAAGCTGATGAGTAAGACAGTCCAGCAGGGCACGACCATGAAGGATCTCAAGTCAGTGACCGACTGGAAAAACCCCGCCCACGGTGTCTGGATCGCGTCCCTCGGTGATATGTCCAAAGAGCTGCGCTATACCGATCTTGCTGCGGAAGCTCCACGCATCGATAGCATCAACGCACTCGGCAAGCAGGATTTCCCGTTCAAGGCTGGTGACATCAAATACATCATCAACCCGGATGGTCGTATCACTGTCTCTTATACACATCTGACGCTGCCGACGAACACCGT
>JARFPV010000383.1 GCA_029288115.1 Akkermansiaceae bacterium
GATCCAGTCTCGTGGGCTCGGAGATGTGTATAAGAGACAGGGAACTGGGTGCCGCTGTTGATGGCTTGTTGGTGAGCTGTGTAGCATACCGATGACGGGTCGGCATTGTGGGCACCCTTAACCACAGGGATGTCCAGTCGCTCGCCCCAGGTCGCGAGTTGTTCTACGGCTGCGGCACGGAAGGTATCGGCCGCAGCAAGTATGACTGAGTGGCCTTGACTCTTGAGTAAGTTCGCCAGTTTGGCGGACGAAGTGGTTTTCCCAGTTCCGTTCACACCAACCACGAGGATGACCACGGGTTTGCCATCGGTACGTGGAGTCAGGGCAGGGGCGTCGTCCTTGAGGATGGCAACGATGTGCTGCTTGCAGACATCCACGACATCTTCGGCTGAGATCTTGCGTCCCATGTCCTGAAGGTCGTCAATAATCGCCATGGTCGTACGCGCACCGAGATCCGCGCCGATGAGATCCGCCTCGAGTTCGTCCCAGTCGATCTCGGCGGTATTGGTGACCTTGTTGATGAGTTTCTTGAAAAATCCAGCCATAATCTGTTGTCTGGTGCTGCATTTAGCGGTGCCGCTGGAAATGCGCAAGACATTTGCGCGTCGCAGAAAAACATAGGGAAATTCGGGGACTATCGGCTGTTTCCGATTATCATCAGACACAAAAAGAAAAGAAATCCTAATTTTCTTTGAACGGATACTAATGTGGGGGGTCTATGTCTCCTGAACGCCGTAATCTTCGGTGTTCAATCACACAAACTAAGGGTGAACACAACAGTTGCAGTTGTCAGATTTCCAAACATCAGCGTGTAAGGAACTGAAATATCCAAATGCCCCGGGATGCCTCCAAGCTCCCGGGGCCTTTTTTTGCCTGAATCTCAACTATTGAGATGCGGCGTTCAGCTGAGTTTTCGCCAAGATACCTTGACTGTCACAGCTGCAACAACGGCGACCCCGGCCCAAATAAATCCAAGCACGCTTTCGCCAAACAGGAAGTAGCCAGCGGAGAAAAGCATGCCGTAAACCATCATGCAACCGGCGACAGTTGCGAGGAAAGCTATTGGGAAGTTGATCGGTTTAGCCTGCACATTGATGGCCTCCCCCTGACGTTCAGCCTCGTTCCGCACGGCTCGCCATCCGGCACCCCCTGGGTTGGTTTGCTCAACGAACTTTCTCAATATCCGGTGATCAGTCGGCTTGGTGATGAATGTTGCAATCAGCCATGCGGAAGTAACAATAGCAACCTGAAGAGGAATACTCCAGTGTCCGGCGTTGTTCGAAATATCTTGCCCGGCTGAGGTGAAGCTGAAAAAGAGTGCCACAATTGTGGCTGAGATGATGGCAACAATTTCTGAGATAGCATTCACACGCCACCAGAACCAGCGTGCAAGCAGGACACCGCCTGTTCCTGCTCCAAGGCTAACAAGCAGATTGAATGTTTGGCTGGCTGATGTTAGGTTGAAAGCTACCAAGGCAGCTAGAGCCATCATAATGACTGTGGCGATACGCCCGATCCATACCAAACGTTTTTCTGAAGCGTCCTTTTCGATATACTCTTTCCAAAAGTCATTCACCACGTAGGAGGCGCCCCAGTTTAGGTGTGTTGAAATCGTCGACATGTAAGCCGCTATCAACGAAGTCAGAACAAGTCCGAGCCAACCCGCAGGCAGGAATACCAACATCGCTGAATAACCGCTGTCTTCAGCAACATTATTAGCATCGGGGAATGCCGTTTGAATATCAGCTACGGTTGGGTAGATAACCAGAGATGCCAGTGCCACAAGTATCCATGGCCAAGGTCGGATGGCATAATGAGCCACCTGGAAAAAGAAAACAGAACCCACAGCATTATCTTCATCTTTGGCGGCTAACATCCGCTGGGCGATGTAACCTCCACCTCCAGGTTCAGCACCCGGATACCAGGAGCTCCACCACTGCACGAGTAGAGGCATTAGAAGAAGACCTCCGACCGCGGCAAAGCCAGTGCTGGTGGATCCAGCCTCAGCATACATGGATAGTTTTCCGGCAACATTTTCGTGTGTGATCAGTTTGCTTAATCCTCCGACAGCTTCGTGATTCACGGCGAAATATGCGGCACCAAATGATCCAACCATGGACATTATGAAGAGAACGAAGTCAGTGAGAATGACGCCTTTGAACCCGCCCATCGATGAGAAGATCACCGTGACGACCATCGCGATGCCGACCGATTGGTATTGATTCCACCCCAGCATGGTTTCACCGATTTTGATCGCGGCAAGTGAGACGGATGCCATGATGAAAACGTTGATGACGACGCCAAGGTAAATTGCGCGAAAGCCTCTGAGAAAGCTGGCAGATTTGCCACTGTAGCGGATTTTGTAGAGTTCCAGATCGGTCAGTACACCCGAGCGTCTCCATAGTTTGGCAAAAAAGAATACGGTAACGATGCCGGTCTGTCTCTTATACACATCTGACGCTGCCGACGAACACCGTG